>DBAE01000201.1:0-5636 GCA_002291495.1 Bacteriovoracaceae bacterium UBA1018
GCGATAAACTCATCACTCGTGAGCTCATCTTTCAAACCTGCAGAAATGACTTTTCTCTTATAAATTAGCCGCTTGTTATCCCAGAAGGGCTTGCCACGGATAATAGGCACGACGTATTGCATAAAAAATGGTCGAGTAAGCTTAACAAGCTTATTGCTCGCCTTACGGTCTCGCAATTCTGCGAGATTTTCCTGGGCGGCACGGCTCTCTTCTTCCTGCAAAAGCATGCGCGCTAAGATGTAGGTGCCAATTGCAATAAGTACGTAGGCCGTATTAATTACAAATTGACCATTTTCAATTGCCTGAATAGTCATAGTTTCTCGATACATATATCGGTCAAATTCGTGGTAACTTGAGGATACTGTGATGAAACTTCACCCTGCTCAAATCTGGCCGGCTACACTTGCGACTTTTAAGGATACTATGACTCAGATGAAGGAGACTCAGCTCTTTCAGGTCGCATCAAGCTTATCTTATACAACCATCTTATCGATCATCCCCCTACTAGCCGTGAGTTTTTCCATCTTTCAGGCCTTTGGCGGTTTAGAAAAACTCTATGCGACCCTAGAACCTCTGATATTGAGTAACCTGACTCAAGGCTCGAGCGAAGAAGCCATGAACGCGATCAGAAAGATCTTAGGCAACCTCAGTGCAGGTACCCTCGGCGTTGGAGGGCTCATCGGTTTGATTTTTACTAGCATGTCGATGCTCTCAAGTGTGGAAAACGCGATCAATCAGATCTGGCGTGCGGACATGAACCGACCTCTTCTTCAGAGAATTTATACCTACTGGTTTTTTATCACTCTGGGACCACTCGCGATGTCGGTCATGATCGGTGTAGCGACATCTTCTAATTTTCCAATTACCCGGTTTCTTCCCAGCGGAACCGGACTGTTTCTGATTACAATCTTTGTTTTTTTCCTGATCTATAAATGGGTTCCAAACCGAAAGGTTCACTGGGTCCCAGCNNCTTGGCTCGGGTCGGATACGCTCTTTATACAAAAAAAGTGGTCAGCTACGATAAGATCTACGGAAGCCTAGGCGCTGTTCCCGTTTTTCTCCTTTGGATCTTTATTCTTTGGCTTATAGTACTTTCTGGGGCAGCGTTTAGTGCCGCTCTTCAAAGGAGATTTGAATTCAGATGAACTTTGTAATCTTGTCATTGTTGATTTTAGGAGTTCCTTCATTCGCAGCGTCGCCAAAACCTGGCGTACCAGCAAAGGCTCCTCCCCAAGCTCAAGCGGCGAAAGTTCTTTGGGACGAGTGGTATACAGTGACTGTAGATAAAAAAGTTCCGTACGCTTATTATAATGACCGCGTAGAGTCTAAGGACGGTAAAATCATTTTTAAAAACTCAATGTGGAAAAAAGATGATGGATTTATTAATGAAGAACAAGTCGCTGCTTTCGCGAAAGACGATGCAGACGTCACTCCCCTCTTCTTTAACTTTCATTCAAACTATAAGGCTTCTGAAACTCAGATCGACGCAACCGTACGTGATGATGGCATACTCAACGTCAAAGTCCGAAAAAATGGATCTGAATTGCCAGTGATCAAAAAGAGCATTCCCAAAAGAACTATTTTTTCTACCATGTTTCCGGTTTGGATCTCACGTAATGCTTCGACACTACAGCCTAAGGGGAGCTTAGCATTTTACTCAATTCTCGAAGATAATCTCGAACTTGCTTTTCGTCCTGTCTCAGGGCGAATCTCCCTCGAACCTCAAGATGAGTTTGCAAAGAGCTCGAAGGCAACCAAAGTTAAGGTGCTCCATATGGACTTGACGAGCTACTGGTACCTAGATTCAAAGGGCATCCCTATTCGTATCGACCTCAAAGCGCAAAACGCCGTAGCTGAACGCACAACCGAAGCTCAAGCTAAGAAGTTCCTGACTTCGAAATGATTTTTGTCCGTCGTATATTCTCTCTTCTCATACTCTTGTTTCTTACTTTTTTGATGAGTCGAGCGCTGATTCGATCTCTTCCGGGTGATCCAGTGGACACCATCCTGGCCGAGACGGGAACTTCCGCGACTGCCGAGACACTCCGAAGTGATCTTAAGCTGGATCAGCCATTTATTTCAGCTACCCTCGAGCAGCTCGAGCTTGCACTTCAAGGAGATCTGGGTCGCTCCATACTGACTGGTCAAAAGATCAGTATTGTTTTGAAAGAGAGACTACTCAATACCACCTTACTCGTCAGCTGCTCTCTCATTATTGCACTTGCGATCGCCCTGACACTTTCTCTCGGAGCAAATACCGAGTTTACTTCCGGTCGACTTCGGTCATTTTTCCGCTCGCTCGCTTCGTTTCATAGCGCATTAACCTCGGCAATGCCTACTGCGTGGATCGGCCCTATCTTCGCATATGTCTTTGCGGTCAGCTTGCGACTTTTTCCTTTAGGTAATCATATTCTTTTACCATCGATGACACTCGGTTTTGCGTTTTCTGGTTTTTGGACAAGGCTACTACAAGTTCGTATTCAAGAAACCTTGGCATTAGGGCCAGCACAGGCAGNNCTAGAGGACTTTCGGAGTTTAAGATAGCTCTTAAGTATGGATTGGCCCCTTGTTCTGCGGGACTGGTCGCTTACCTCGGAACTCAGATTGGAATTTTACTGTCAGGTGCCTTCGTTACCGAGTTTATTTTTGATTGGCCTGGAATGGGATTACTGCTCATCGAAGGTGTATTAAGAAGAGATTATCCAGTTGTCGAAGTCGCGATATTTTTTTCGGCAGCCTTTTCTCTCACTGGATCTTTTCTAGGTGACTGGGTCATGCAAAAAGTTGATCCCCGATTGTGGAGTCACTTTCGATGAGATCTCGTGCTGCTTATTATTGGCTGATACTGTGGATAAGTCTCTCTATTATTGCGGTCATTTACCAACAAGAGTTTCTCAGGTTTCGCTTAGAATTTACAATGCATCCGTGGAAAGATGCTTTCGGCAGAAATATATTCTTGCTCACCATGATTGCATCAGCCAGAAGTATATTTTTCGCATTGATAACGAGCTGTATTTCCTTACTGATCGGTACGGTTTTGGGAGCCTTTATTGCCCTCAGTGATTTGAAACTCAATCATTTGCTTCGACGTGCTCTCGAATTGAGTATCGCATTTCCTTCTCTGCTCTTAGCTCTGGGCCTCGCCGCAATTCGAGGTCCTGGCTGGGATACTCTTCTACTGTCTTTAGCGATCGGGATGATTCCAGTCTTTACTCGCCTCATCTACTTGAGGTCTCAGGAAATCTTAGTTCAAGATTACATCCATGCGGCGAGCGCTTGTGGCGCTAGTAGTTTGAGAATATTAAGTCGCCATCTATTACCGGCCCTGCTCTCTACCTGCAGCGTCAAATTTCCGAGTCTTTTTGCTCAAGCTCTCCTAGCCGAAGCGACCCTCTCATTTTTGGGCGTTGGTGCTCCCATGGGTCGAGAAACATGGGGCTCGGTCTTGGCGCAAGGAAGAGATTACTTGATCGAAGCGCCTAGTATTGCACTAGTGGCTGGCATACCGTTAGTGCTGACGGTCTTGTCGCTTCAGAGAATTTCAGATCAGCTATCCCGCCGTGGGATTTTCTGATAAACTTTTTCTATGTCCTTAATCACAGAAGCGCAGAGCAAATTAGGCGAACTATTTATTACAGGCATAGATGGNNGCCTCGAGCTCAGTGATGACTCTGCTGCTTTTTTATCCCAAGCTAAAATCGGCGGTGTAATTTTATTTTCTCAGAATTACGAAAACCCTGCGCAAGTTGCCGAGCTGACTCAACAGATTCAGAATTGTCGCTCTTCCTTGCCACTTTGGATTGCTGTAGATCACGAAGGTGGCCGAGTACAAAGATTTAAAAAACCGTTTACAAAAATTCCAGATGCTCAAACGATCGGAGAAAAGGATTCACCAAAATTGGGTTTTTCTATCGCTGAGGTCATCGCGAAAGAACTCAAGGCGGTTGGCATTAATCTCAACTTTGCACCAGTCGCTGATATCGCTACAAACTCGAAAAATCCTGTAATTGGGCCTCGATCATTTGGTGCATCAGAAGACATCGTAGTAAAAATGGTAACCGCACTTGTACGTGGACATCTCGTGCACGGCGTTCAACCTTGCGTAAAGCATTTTCCGGGACATGGAGATACGAGTGTCGACTCCCATTTTGCGCTTCCTAAAGTGGATCACACACTTGAAGAATTGCGAAACCGAGAGTTTAAACCTTTTACCAAGGCATTTCGTTCGGGTTGCTCCATGGTGATGACCGCTCATATCCTGAATCCAAAACTGGACCCAAAATATCCTGCAACACTTTCTCCTCGTGTCATTCAAGAGATCTTAAGACAAGAGTTGAGATACCAGGGGCTCATCATAAGTGATGATATGGAAATGAAAGCTATTACAGACCATTTTGGCCCCGAGCTAGCTCCGAGATTAGCGCTTCAGGCCGGATGTGACCTCTTAATCTATCGAACCGAAGCCGCCTCGCGCCATGCGTATGAATCCCTGATGAAAGATCTAGACTCAGGCGAACTTTCCGCGGAGACCGTGCTTACCGCCGCGAAAAGGTCACAGGAGCTAAAAGAAGAAGTTCTTCTGCCCTATGAGCCTACTGCCATTCAGGATCTCCAGTATAAAATCGGCACTGCAGAACACCTGAAGATTATTGAACAAGTCACTTCAGGATCTTGACAGAATTTGAATCCTTTAGTTAGCTTGATGCAGTGCAAGCCATCATGAATGTCCTCTCATCACGAATTCTATTGAGCACGATCGCGTTGTGTCTCGGAACTCAAGCCAGAGGCGTTGAACTACCTTATAAAAGCGAAGTGAGTCGAATACTTACCGCTGTAAGGACAACCAAAACGCCTAGCTGTGAGGGTCTCGATAAAGACGATCAGACTTATTATATTAATTTACACACCAATGAGAATAATGAAGCCACTCTGATGCAGTTCATTGATTCCTCAGAGCCAAATAAGCCTAAAAATCATCCACTCAGAAATGATCGAGAATTAGATGCTGTTCTGATCCAAGAGTACCAAAAAGACGTGGCTTTACTTCGTGCAAAGAAAGTCGAAGTTCGATCCAGTGCAGATCTCGAATTTTCTTTCGTCAGTCATTACTCGTTCACAAACATGGAGATGAAGTCCGTATATTTTGATCTTTATAATGATAATGGCCAATGGACCTTACGAACCAACGGACAACTCGGGCGTAAAGATTTTGACAAAGTGGAGCTACGAATGCGATGCGACACAATCTTATTTAAGTTTAGAGATATCGGCGTAGAAAGTATCGTGATCTATAAAGGCAATAAGAAGGTCGGACAGGTCTTCTCTAAAGACTTACCTTAAAAATTCTTCAGCTTCTTAATCCTATAAGAATTTTTTGTGAATTTTCCCTCACATCTTACTTTGGATCTGCCGATCCATAGACAAGACAACAAGGAAAGCTTCATGAACGAACCGCAACGCTCAAAAATCTTGATCATCGATGATGAGCCCGACTTAGTGGACACGCTCGAGTTTTTCTTGCCCCCATCCCACTATCAAGTTTTTAAAGCCTACAACGGAGAAGAAGCTCTTACTCTAGTTGAACAAGAAGAGCTCGATCTTATCTTGCTTGATATCAACATGCCCAAAATGAATGG
>DBAE01000201.1:5719-11263 GCA_002291495.1 Bacteriovoracaceae bacterium UBA1018
GGCGCCTGCCACTTTGTTTGTAAGCCTTTTAGTCCCGAAGAAATTGTAGCAAATATTGAAGCCTTTCTGCGTATCAAAGCACTACAAGACGAAGCTACCGAGATTATGGAGCACCAGCTGCAGGCCCAAAGTAATCAGGTCACTATGCTCAAGCGGTTTTTTCAACCGCAGATTGCAGATCTGGCCATGTCACCTAATGCTGAAAACAAACTCAAAGTCCACCGTAACGAGATCAGCGTCGCNNGCCTGAACAAGTGATCGAAGTTTTGACTGATTATTATCGAATTGTTGGTGATTCATCAGAGAGTTACCGCGGTACATTGGGACATCTGGCTGGCGATGGAGTCATGGTATTTTTCAATGACCCTACTCCAGTTGAAAATCACCGATTATCAGCTCTTGAATTTGTTCTTGATGTGCGCAATCAACTCCTTCAGCTCGAAAAGCAGTGGTCTCAAAAAGGTTATAAACTCAGCTTCGGTGCAGGAGTTGCTTCCGGTATGGCGACGATTGGTGCCGTGGGGTGTTCAAATCTTATTAACTATACAGTGGTTGGAAATCCCGCAAACTTAGCAGCACGCCTCTGTGAGCAGGCTGCTCCTGGACAGGTCTTGATCAGTTCCGAAGATCTCGAACTGCTTGGTCTTGCACCAGTGAAAGCCACACCTCTACCTGCGTTTACAGCCAAGGGTTTTAAGAGAAAGATTATAGCGTTTGATGTCGAGATATTGCGCTTGGTTGCCTTAGCTGCCTAATCCAAAACTGAATTAGAAACCTGAGTACTCTTGAAAAAGTCCAAACTCTTGTCTCATCGAATCCGAGATTTCACCCAGTGTCGCCCCAGATTTTACAGCCAACATAATTTGTTCCTGTAAGTTTTGCCCAGACTGAACTGCGTCCTGGAGACTCTTCAGAGCAGCTTGAGTAGCCTGTTCATTTCGTTTACTTCGGTAGGCAGCAATTCTTTCAACCGCTCCTCTCTCTAATTCGGGAGGAATTCTTAAAATCTCAATCGGGGCGGAATCAGCCTGTTCATCGGTAAAACAATTTACACCCACTACTTTTATACGGCCTTCATCAATTGCGCGTTGATCGGAATAGGCTGAGTTTAAAATTTCGTTCTGAATATAGCCTGATTCAATACACTTAACCGTACCTCCACGACGATCAATCTCCTCGAGGTACTTCCAAGTTTTTTGTTCTAATTCTGATGTCAGAGACTCGACAAAATAACTCCCTGCTAATGGGTCAACCGTCTGAGTCACATTAGTCTCATAAGCGATTACTTGTTGAGTACGAAGTGCTAGTCGCGCTGAAGACTCGGTAGGCAGCGCCAATGCCTCATCGAGTGAGTTAGTATGAAGCGACTGAGTGCCGCCCAGAACTGCAGACAAAGCCTGAGTCGCAACCCGAACAACGTTATTTTGGGGTTGTTGGGCAGTTAAAGTCGAACCTGCCGTTTGTGAATGAAATCTGAGCATGCAACTTCTAGCTTCTTTGGCCCCAAATCGTTCTTTGACGATTTTAGCCCAAATCCGTCGTGCTGCGCGAAACTTGGCGATCTCTTCAAAAAAATCACTGTGAACATTGAAGAAGAAGGATAACTGTCCTGCGAATTGATCAATCGTTAAACCGCTCTTCAATGCTGCTTCAGTGTAGGTAATCGCGTTGGCAAAAGTAAATGCCAGTTCTTGGACTGCAGTCGAACCTGCTTCGCGAATATGGTATCCAGAAATACTGATTGGATTCCATTTCGGTGCGTTTTTCGCACACCATGCAAACATATCAGTAGTAATTCTGAGAGCACCATCTGGCGGATAAATATAATTACCCCGTGCTACATATTCTTTTAAGACGTCATTTTGAAGAGTCCCACGAAGATCGCGCACCGAAGCGCCTTGCTCTTCGGCTATCGTCACATAGAAAGCAAACAAGATACTCGCGGTAGCGTTAATCGTCATCGAAGTAGAAACTTTTGAAAGATCGATCCCTCGAAATAGCACACGCATATCATCGAGAGTCGCAATCGAAACACCTACTTTTCCAACTTCACCTTTCGAACGAGCGTGATCCGGATCGTAACCAAGCTGGGTAGGGAGATCAAAAGCGACCGACAATCCCATCGTGCCCTGAGACAGAAGATAATGGTAACGCTTGTTAGATTCTTCCGCTGTTCCGAAACCTGCATACTGCCGCATGGTCCAAAGACGACCGCGGTACATGTCTTTTTGAACTCCACGAGTAAATGGATATTTTCCGGACGAGCCTAGATACTCTTGTGCGGCCTGATCTGAAGTTTCTTTAAACTCTTTGGGCAAATCACTTGGCCAGTAGGATTCTTTTACCNNATGACTCCCCCAAAACTCTTAAGCCAATGTCAGCAGATCTGCGCCGCTTTCGACTGCTTGGCCTTCGGTTACCTTAACTTGATCGACAATACCGGCGTGTGGCGCTCGGATCTCGTTTTCCATTTTCATCGCTTCCATAACGATGACTGGTTGATCTTTCTCAACACTTGCACCTGGTTGGACCATGACTCGTACGATTTTTCCCGGCATTTGTGCTCGCACACGAATGCCTTTCTTTTTTCCTGAATTTTGACTGGATACCGCAGCGGCTCCTGCGCGAATAAAGGCTTGTTCACTCCAGAGTCCGTCTCGTCCCCTCTCCGAAATTCGAAACACCATATTGCCTTGATCATTCAGCTCACCTGAAAAATCAAAACCATAAACTCCGTAAGGTAACTCAATCCAAATACCATCATTATCTTTACGCCAATGGACTTCGATGGATTCTGTTCCAATTTGCACAACCGAAGATCCCGAGTTTCCTCTGGGTGCACTTTTCCAAACGAGATCGAAAGCTCCTACTTTACCTTGAAGCGATGAACTCATCTTCTGACTCCTTCACGTCGGGCGGTAAGGTTCCATGCCGAGTGCGACTCATGACCTAATGATTGTGTTTGTGACGCAGAACTTGTCTCACCAAGAAGCTGATAAAGTGAAAGAGCAATTGCCGCTTCCTTACTCAGAGGAGCACTTGCGTCCTGCGTGAGATCTGGATTTCTAGAAATCAAGTCCGTTGGAGTATCTCCGCGTAACACNNATCTCATTTCTGCAGAGCTTTCTTAAAAATTCCAAGTTAGTTTTTAATGAACCTACTCGCGCTCCATTACTTCTCTTCGGCGGTTCAACACGCACTTCATCTAGCGCTACTCGCAAGCGTTCAATTGCTTCCGCACGTGTTGGGGCCCACACCGATACTTTAGAGATCATTGGATCGTAGTGAACGCTCACTTCTCCTGCCTCAGTGAGCGCCGTATCGAATCGAATAAACGGACCATTAGGAAATTGAATGGACCCTACTGGACCTGGAGCCGGCAGGAAATGATGAGGGTCTTCAGCATAGAGCCTGACTTCTATGGAGGATCCCTTCCTTTCCGGAATAGTAGGAAGCTTCCAAGTCTTATCGGATGCTAGCATTAATTGCCAAGCGACTAGGTCAACGCCAGTAACCCATTCGGTTACCGGATGCTCGACTTGAAGCCGCGTGTTCATTTCTAGAAAGTAAAAGTTACCTTGACCATCGACGATAAACTCAAGCGTACCAGCGCCTGCATACTTAACATGAGACGTAATCTTCATGGCCGCTTCAAACATGGCAGTACGCGTTTTAGGATGCAGCTCAAGAATAGGAGATGGAGTTTCTTCCCACACTTTTTGATGACGTCTCTGAATTGAACACTCACGCTCACCTAAGTGGATCGCACCTCCACGACCATCACCAAAGACCTGAATCTCTACGTGATGAGGTTCAAGGATCAGCTTTTCAACATACATCGATCCATCACCGAACGCTCCGAGCGCTTCACGGCTTGCTCCATCAAAAGCTGAAGCCATCTCAGTCTCTGAATCAACTCGCCTCATGCCTTTTCCGCCCCCACCTGCGGCCGCCTTGAGTAATATTGGATAGCCAATCTCTTTTGCAATCTTTGATGCCTCTGTCGAACTTGCTACGGCGCCGGCACTGCCAGGAACACGCGGCAATTTCAAAGCATCGATCGTTGATCGAGCTTGGATCTTATCTCCCATCAGTTTCATGCTATCAGCAGTCGGACCCACAAAAGTGAGCCCAGCCTTTTCACATGCTTCGACAAAGTGAGGTCTTTCGCTCAAAAAACCATAGCCAGGATGGACGTATTGGGCACCGGAGGCTTTCGCAGCTTTGAGTACGTTTTCTACTTTAAGATAACTTTCCTTAGGAGATGCGACACCGACGTAATAAGCCTGATCGCAAATCCGAACATGCTCAGCAAATCGATCTGCGTCTGAGTATATGGCTACTGTTGGAAAGCCGAGTGCTCGACAGGTACGGGCAATTCGAATTGCGATTTCTCCACGATTGGCGATTAAGACAGGTTGTTTCTTATTATACGTGCTTTGAGCCATATCGCCTCCTCAAAGTGGGATGTTGCCATGCTTGCGTGAAGGACCGCGTTCTCTCTTACCTTCAAGTGCCCTCAGGCCATTGATCAACAGTCGCCGAGTTTCTTCGGGTGCAATCACTTCGTCCACGTATCCGAGTTCTGCCGCCTTATAAGGATTTGCAAAGGTATTTCGGTAGAGCTCGACGAGACGTGACCTTTCCTCAGCTAACTTACCTGCCTTCTCTGCTGCAGCAATTTCTTTTCTATAAAGAATATTGATTGCGCATTCAGGACCCATGACTGCGATCTCTGCAGTTGGATATGCAAAATTAAAGTCAGCCCGAATATGTTTCGATGCCATCACGTCATAAGCGCCGCCGTAAGCTTTTCGAGTGATGACAGTGAGCTTTGGAACAGTTGCTTCAGCATAAGCATAGAGAAGTTTTGCACCATGCTTGATAATTCCGCCGTACTCCTGTTCCATCCCCGGCAAAAATCCTGGTACATCGACAAACGTAACTAACGGAATATTAAAAGAATCACAAAATCTGACAAAACGCGCTGCCTTTACCGAAGCTTCGATGTCTAGACAACCGGCTAGGTGCGCGGGTTGATTTCCGATAATTCCGACGGTTTTGCCACCGAGTTTAGAAAAACCCACCACGATATTTCTGGCATAGTTTGCGTGAACTTCCATAAACTTGGACTCGCCAAGTGACGGCACATCATCGACTACGTCGGCAATCAGCTTACGCATGTCGTAGGGCTTATTAGGAGAATCAGGCAGAATTTTTGATATCTCTAGGCATGGGCGATCGATGGGGTCCTGCGGCTGCTGAGAAGGAGCTTGGTCGAGATTATTGGAAGGCAATAGGCCCACTAGCTCGCGCACTGCTCTGAGACATGCCATTTCATCTGGAAGGACAAAATGAGAAACGCCGCTCTTTTCCGAATGAGTCTCTGCTCCGCCGAGCGCTTCTTTCGTTACATCTTCGTGAGTTACTGTCTTAATCACGTCTGGACCTGTCACAAACATGTAAGAAGTATTTTCGACCATGAAAATAAAATCCGTAATTGCCGGACTATAGACAGCCCCCCCGGCACATGGACCCATGATC
>DBAE01000225.1 GCA_002291495.1 Bacteriovoracaceae bacterium UBA1018
ATTTAACCTGAGGCTCAACAACACTTGATGGAGCGCGCAGTAATTGAACGTGGCTACACCCGAAACTCATCAAACAGAAAATACTCGTAATGAAAGCTGAGAAAAAGCTTCTCACCATGTTGGCCACTTCTTAGTCAAGACTTCCTGCCTTACTGATCGACGACAGGTCATAATAGTCACTCGGATCAATTTCGTGCTCGGAAACTAAGCTCGTTGCTGCTTTTTCAATTTGAACTCCGGTTGTCTCTGCAATAATTGGCTTTACATGGTTGCGATCGCTCACTGCTGTAGCAAGGACTCGTGCCTTCTCTTCTTCCATGGCTATTGCTTCTTGTTTCTTTCTTTTTTGATAATAGTTGCGAGTAAATTGCTGCCGATGCGCGTGCTTAAACTGTGCAATAAACGGATGTTTTCCTCGGTTGTACATTTTTAATGAATCCAGCACTACTGGATGAGCTGTGAGTTCTTCACAAAATTGTTTTTCAGAAAGTGCCGCCAAAGCAGGTGGAGCGGCGACAAATGTTTTCATAAACTCTGGTTGTGATCCTCCCACCCCCACCATCATGGAAAGAACTATAGCTGAGGTAAGCATCAACCCACCGCTTAATACAGCTCCACCAGTTGCTAGTGTCCCAATCCTTTTTCCAGCAACTCGTGTAGCCATACGTTGGGCTGCCGCAGATTCGACAGCTCTTGCTTCCGATACGAGCGCTTGCATCTCCACTTCAGTGAGTTGAGATAAGGTTGTTAACTGCTGGAGACCTCTTTTAAAATCAGCCACGTCATCAAAATTCATATTCATAACGGCTCGCACAGCGGTTTGCCGTACATTTGTTGGGGCTGAACTTGGCATCGAAGCAGGCAATCCGCCTTCTTTGGCGATACTGCTGATCGCAGCACGATCCCTCGCAAAAAAACCAGCCCGTGAATAGGTTTGCTGGATGGCTTTCATATCATCGATCAGAGCTTGATCCTTCATTAAAGCCTGAACATCCTTTGAAGCTCTTACACGTTGGTAAACTTTGTAAAGACTGAGAGCGACGATCGTGCTCGAAAGCAAGATTGGATTAATAAGCTCCAAGCGCTTATTAGCTCTCATCAATGCTTCTCGCTCGCGGCGATATTCATCAGTACATACTTCAGATTGTTGTCTCGCGAACGCAACACTCTGGCTAGAAATGCTCAGCACTAAAAATGCGCTTAATGTACGAAGTAATCCGTGTTTCATACTTACCCCTAAGCAGTAGTTGTTCTCTCAATGGACTATTAAGAGCAACACATGTGCCGATCTGGGGATTTATTTAGAATTGCAGAAGTTAAAATTATTGAATAAAAACAAGGTAAAAATAAGAGATTTATCAACTGATGTGCTTAAACTTCAAACAGGCTCTGTCTAGGATTTAGGCAGGCGTAAAAACCATCCGCGAATACTTTACTTAAGTTCATCCGGAATTATTTCTAGCGGAGATTCTTCTTGAGCAATCTCGTTCTTCCAACTTGAAGGAATCTCTTTTGTACCCTTGTCTATTTCTAGTTCGATGTAATGAGCGTTCATAGGACGACCACACATTCCAACTGCAAATCCTAGTGCTCGCCTATCGCCTTTCATTATAAAGTCCCATCGAAGGTCTGCATCTACCTTAATCCATTGACAGTTCAACGGGACATCTTCGACCGCGATACTACGCAGATAACGAAATACCCAAGTTGCACGGGCCCTCTCTTTACCGGCAATCTCCGCTGAAATCCCGATCAAAAACGAATCGATTCCGCTTACGATGGGACTCTCAGGCGGCATTGTGGATACCTGCCAAACCGCTGCAATGTAAGCCAAAGCGAGCTCCTCACAGCGTCCCTGATCCGAGGCCCCTAAAAACGCACTTTTCCAGGTGCTCACTCCAGACCATGTATCAAGATTTCCCGCCTGTGCGTCCATGAGCCAGAGGTCGAGTTGATCAGGACTCACTTCGCCCAATAGATCACGGGCTCTAAACCTTTCCTGAACTGGGCTGACCAGTGTCTCAAAAGCATGCTTCCACCAGGCCTGAACTTTCTCATTTTGATTGATGGCTTGAAACGACTGCTGCTCATGCTCGAGCACTTGATGGAGGACTCTATCGATTTCTGAAGACTGAATAAGTGAGCTTGGAGAGGTCTGCGCCCAAGCAGACCCTGTTGAAAGGGCAAGTAGACTCATGAGAATGAAACTACGAATTTTCACAAAAAAAAGACCTCCGCGGCAATACCGGGAGGTCCTTATCAAAAATAGACTATTTCGGTCAACAGATATTAGTGTAAATCCGCTGGGTTGAACTTTTGAACCACTTCTACGATTTGTCGCTCGAGATCTTCATCTGTCTCGTACACATCGTCGATGTGAGACGATCGCATCATGTATTTAGCGATAATTTCAGCAACAGACTTCAATGGTTTCTGGAAGTAAAAACCGTTAAGCACATCATCCCCGAAAGAGTTTCGCACCACTGATTTAGCAGCCTTAAACTGATCACTTTCAGTAAAAGTCGAATCTTCAAGAAGCTCTGCTCGAGCGCCTATTTTTGCGAGTGCACGCTCGCGAAGATCTTCATCAGTCAAGATATATGGTCCAATGAGTCCGTAGACTTCGTCTTGTAC
>DBAE01000092.1 GCA_002291495.1 Bacteriovoracaceae bacterium UBA1018
GTTATGGATCGCATCGGCCCCTCGAACAGTTACACCCATCTTTGCGGGACGATCGCTTGAGAGCTTAGAAAACTCTTCAGTGAGAGGTAAGATTCGATTAGCGACTTTTTGGGCTTCTTCAGAACCACGTTCGGCGGATTCGACAAGTATGGGCTCAAAAGAGGGCTCTTCACTCCCCTTTCCAATCTTAAACGATCTAAAACCACCCATCGATTGAAAGGCGCCAAGATTCGTCTCGCCGGCTTCNNGAGGAAGGAGCTCGGCATGTGCCGGAGCATTGAGAACGGACGATATTACCAACGGACTAAATACTAAATAAGTAATCCTGCTTCGCATCATCACCTCCCCCGTGATGCAGACAGCTATAACAGAGATTTCGCAGATTGTTAATCTACCGGGAAATTTTAGTTCGATGGGCCTGCATAATGGCAGAAAGCACGTAATCTTGTGGGTCTACTGGATCTTTCTCGATTAAATAATCAAAGCTGAGAAAGACCCCTTCGGAGGGTTCTTTACCCAACGCTTTCCCTACGGCCGGAATATGGCCCCATTTACTTTCTGAAGTGCGTTGTTTTGAAAGCACGTCTCCAGGCAAAAACCCGGATTGTTTTGCCTTATAAAATACATCCGAATCTAAAGCGTAATTATTGCCGTAGTAAATCCAACCGCCTGAAGGTGGACCATCCAATTCTCTCTTTACTGTTTTGACCCACTTTACAAAACGCTGATCCCGCTTTGGGAAAACAGAAGTTACGAAATAAGTCAGCAAAAAATCCGCCCAGAACAAACTCCAAGCCATCCCGATGATATGAGGGGATCCATCATAATAAGGTTGCTGGATGAACTCTAATCCACCTTGGATCACATGATGAGCTGAGTACGTCCCATATGAAAAAGAAGCAAAGTCTAAGAGATTTGTTCTGAGATCGTTCCGAGCATCAGCGGTAGACTTAGACATCGACGCAACTGAATCTTCGAGCATCTGGATGTAGTGTAGGATTTTTTCTTTCCCTCGAACACGAACTCCGATCTTAGAAATGACGTCCTCATGACTAGACTCAGATAGAACAGCTCGAATACGACGTGAAACTTTCTTGGCTGGCTCTGATCCAGGGATAGCATTTTCGACTTGAACAGGTTTGAAATCGGCTTTTAGTTCCGAGAATTGAAGCTGCTCTTCTTGAAAGATCCTAAGAACCTCTTGGATAAATCCATGATTGGCTTTTGCGGTTTTTGAATCTGGAACAAATTGCGACATTTGAGTGAGCATCGACGCGCATGCGATACTTTTGATTGGCGCTCGAAACACCGGAAAGAGTTCTGCTCGTACAGTAGACGTGAAGCAGGCGAGCACGGCACATAAGGGTAAAACAAAATCTTTTTTTACCTTGAAATAAGATAATCGCATCTTTGCGTTTACCTAATCAGGCAGAGCCATGGCAGTCAAAAAATTTTATAGTTAAAACCTAATTTCAATGTAATAACAAACAGCCCGCCGCGTAATCGAAGGCGCACTGAATATGGGCTGGGTTTTTTACTTCTTAGGCCGACTTCTCATCAAAGCATAGAGCTTGAGGCTGCGCGGACTTCCATCGCCTGTATCCAATACATAATCCAAATAAACTTCTTGCTTCGACCACTTGAGGCGATCCCATAGCTTTCTCATAATGGTCATAGTAAGACCGGGAAAAATTTCCGAATGGTTCTGATCCTTCAGATCTGTAGCATCCATATCTTTTTTCAAAAGTCCCTTGAAGAAGCTAGATTCTAATTCATAACGATTTGCATAGTAGATCCAACGTCCTGGCTTCGGATTTTCGATCTCTGCTTTTGCTTGCGTAATCCAGGATTGAAAGCCCGCATCGCGAGCCGGTAAATACTTTGAAAATGTGTACGCCAGCGTGAAGTCAGTAAGAACCAACAAGAAAGCCGCTCCAGCCACATCTTTTGCAACGTCCCAGTTTGAAGATTGTAATGACAGGTCTGAGACGATTTCAAAAGCGCGCTTACCAAACGAGACGCCTAGAGCAGTCGGAATGAAATCATAAGGAAGATCCATTCGATCTGCTTTCCACGACGCGCTCGTGAGATCGTTCGCATAATAATCCAGGTCGTCGATCGCTTCACTCACTGCTCTATAGCCTGTTTTGATATTTCCCAACTGAGTGGTTTCAGCTGCTGGTTTATTGCTCATGGATTCGATACGGTCGATGACACGCTTTTCCTCTTTCGAGAAATGAGGAGCCGTATTAACCAACAACTTACCAGAAGCAGATGAACTAGCTAACTCGCCCCCTTGCTCATATCCAAGATCACTCATGTATCTTTCTCTGAGCTGCTGAAAGCCTCTTACCGCTGCATCAGTTTGTGCCTGAACGATCTCAGCAGACTTGTGAGTTTCACTCACATGCATCAATCCAGCAGCACAGCTCATGCTCTTAATTGGACCTTTGAAGATGTCTAAGACACCCGCATGAGCGATGGAGACCGAGAGCACAAATCCAAGCATAAGTGAGAGGAGTTTTGACATAGGCGAGCGTCTATCAGGCTGATCTCGACGAGGTCAAACAATAACGCATCTGCGCTACCAAAAAGTCGGGCCGACCTTTACTTTATGGTACCCATGTCGCCTTGAAAGCTTGGGCTCCATTCCGATGACGTTTTTGACTGAGGCTTTTTCGGTTTAAATTTTGGAGGCCCTGGATATGCCTTCATTACGACATAAAGGGTATAATCTTCGGCTCTTCCTTCTCCAGTATCCAAAAGATAATCAAAGTACACATGCGTCCTATCGATCAGTTTGCGCCCGCTCATTTTTTCAAACATGGGCAGCATCGCATGCCCCGGTGTTGCTACCCCAACGTCGAACTGCCACTGTCGCTCAACATCCCCTTGAGACAAAAATTTTTGATCTTTACTACGATCAAAAACCTGCGATTCGAGAATGTAATTATTTCCGCTGTAGATCCATTGCCCTGCTGATGATGTTCCCAAGAGTAATTTTGCGCTTTCTAAGAAGGAAACAAACCGTCGATCCTCTTTCGGAAACGCTGTGCGCTTTGCCGTCGTAAATGCCATATCGGCAATCATCAACGAACTGAAAAATCCTGCTGCAAATATCCCGTCCGCCTGGTCAGTATTAAGTATCAAATTTATGGCTGTTTCAGCTGCCACTAAGGCCGTGGTTCCAGCCAAAATATTTGCAACTTGCAAGCTTGGATATTTCTCAACTTCTCGAATGGATTGACTCAACGAAAGCGCAGACTNNGACTCTTCGACCATCCCCAGATAACGATCGATCGATTCTCTACCCCGAATCGTAATTCCTAACTTTGTGGTTTCACTTGAGTCTTGAGGCTCGCTCATATGAAGTAAAATCCGGTCAGACGTAGACAATGCATCTTTTGATTTGGGTTTGGCAGACGCAACTAACACTTGATCAAGCGACGGAGTGTGTTTTCCCTTACCCAATCGTAGAGTGCGAAATGTACTCAGATTCTCGATGGTCGACTCGTACTGCGCTTTAGCACTTTCATGTACTGGTTGCAGCTGAGACAACTGCATGAGCATCGAAGCGCAAGTTTTACTCTTGAGAGGTCGAGTGAAAAATGGATAGTTTTGCGCATGCGCAGATAAGGGACTAAATGCGAGTAACTGCGCCAACACAAACGCGGTGGCAAAGCCTCGAACATAAAAAATAGAGATAGACCTAAACACCATTCAGCCCTTTATTAGTTCGTTACGGTACTCATGTCGCCTTGAAAACTCGGGCTCCATTCGGACGAAGTTTTTGGTTGGGGTTTTTTCGGCTTAAACTTTGGAGGCCCTGGATAGGCCTTCATGGTGATGTAGAGAGAATAATTTTCTGGTCGTCCATCACCAGTATTCAACAAATAATCAAAATAGACATGGACCTTTTCCACCGTGGGAAACCTTCTCAATTTTCGGTAGGCCGGCACCACAAGGACACCGCGGACTCGGTCTCGATCGAATCCACGTTGATTCTCAACGTCCCCTTCGGTGAGAAACTTACGAGTTGTAAGGGCGTCATATATGGGAGGACTTAGAATATAATTTTCACCAAAATAGATCCATTGGTGAGGAGACGCATCGGAGAGTAATTGCTGAGATTGACGGAACCACGAACTTAACTTCTGATCAGTCTCTGGATTTATCGACCTGTAGACCGAAGTATACAGACTATCGACCCAATAAGAATTTAAGACAGTACCGAAAACCAAGAGTGGCAGGGTAGCACGTAGGTCTCCATGAATATTGACAACAAGATCAAAACCTCTAAAAGCATTAAGAAGGCTATAGGAGCCGGCAGCAAAGCTTATCGCATCATGCAATGATCTAAGCGGTATTTCTGATTCTCTATACATCTGACTGAGCGATCTCGCGGAAGATTCGATCATTTCGAAGTAGCGCTCGATACTATCCTTGCCCTGAATCGTCATTCCTAGCTTGGCGATATCGGTAGAACCGTCTTCTTGTAATTCTGCGGTTTGAGCTAAGATTCGATCAGAAACACGACTCGCAGCTCTAGAACCTTTTTCAGCTGAGTTCACTAATACAGGATTTAATGAGGGCTTGCCTGAGCCCTTACCTAGAAGATGGGTCTTAAACGCATCCAACGAGCGCACCGTAAGATCATAGTTTTGCTGTGCGCTTGCATGCTCTGGATTTAGCAAGGAGATCTGCGTAAGCATCGATGCGCAGCTCATGCTTTTAATTGGGGTCTTACTCGAAGGTTCTTTCACGCGCGCTAGTGAAGGCTGGATGAGTCCGCTCACGGTNNGTCGCGCACACAAGTACTAGAGATTTGAAGGCAGGTTTCATACTGAATTTCGTTCTTTGTAATAATTAAGTTGGTCGGCTGATTTCGAACGGTGCATAACATCATATAACTTTAACAGTCAACTATTCTGACGCATCTGCGCTACCAAAAAGTCGGGCCGACCTTTAGGATAAACACATGCGCTCCCCTCTTTATTTTGCCGCTCCAGTCATCCTTGGTTTTACCGCGATCTCGATTGGTCACGCACAGGACGACGAAGCACCAGAAACTAAGCCCGGAACTATCCGGAAAGAAATCGAAACGGACTCAAACGCTGCGCGCGTTCGGATGATCAACACGCGTGATAGCGTACCTTCGACACAAGGGCCGATGCACCCAGCCTACATGCCTGGGATGGCCATCGGAGTTCAGATCCCGTTTGGAGAAGGCGCGAAAGACGGGCCTCAAAAAGACGAAGCACCCAAGGAAGACTCACCCCCCCGGATGCTTCGGAAAAATAACAATCGGTAGCAAGGATCGACCAATCAGAGGCAGCTAATCGAAACTCCACCACCACTCGATGAGCCTTGAGCCACTGTGCAAAACACATTGTAATGGTCGTCAAAAATCTCTTTTACTTGTTTAAAATCAATCTCTCCAACTACTAAAGGAGCTGTCTGAACAACATTCGCTCTACTCACGCAGGAAACTGACGGTCCACCACCACTACTAGAACCCTGTGCCGAAAAACACACCACCCCACGTTCACTATTTACAGTTCGAACAATTCTCTTAAAGTCGAGTTTTGCGACATTTTTTGTATGAATGTCTGCACCTGCAATCCCCGGTGTTAGAGCCAATGCTATTGAACTTAGAAATAGTTTAATTTTCATAACGGTGGTGTCTATCGGCAGCATCCTAATAAATCAAATGATTTGTCGAGGCAGAAGTCCGTACCCCTGCTCAATTTCCAACCTTCACCGCGATCGCATTGAAGTATTCGCGCTGACCATCTACATCCTCCTGAACCAAGCGGAAATAGTGATAACCAGACACGTCTACAATCACAGGCTGAGCATATTTCATCTCGCCACTTTCATTTTGTAGATCGGTTGATTTGCCTTCGACAAACGCAACTTCTTCCCAGCGATCTGCGCAGGGCTTCCAGTGTTCGACATGAAAGCCTAAATTTCTCAGCTCTTTTGTCGTTGTCCACTCGAGCATGATCAATGATTTGTTCACGCTACCTTTAAAGCTCAGAAGTGTAACCGGCACAGGGCTACAATCTGCCTCGCGCTCACGTGCTGGAGTAAATGTTGCGGTGGCAGTTTTGCCTGCGAGTCTCCATTTCAAGTTGCTCGAACCAACCGCTGCATCCACGCTAAAAGCATACTCGTTCTGGCCGGCTAAAAATAACGTGGGTTGAGGAGGCACCACTGGTGATGGATCTAGGAAGTTTTCAGGACCAACTGGAACGGACACGTTGATGGACTCGCGATTTTCATAACTGAAAAACGCTCGAACTACTCCTGGGCTAACTCGGCAATAGCCGGCCACTTTGGGATGGAGATCTGGATCTTTTGCGTCGGTACGGGCATTTGGCTGATTCCCAGTACTTGCCTGTAAGGTCGCTGGCGCATCGCCACACGCTGGTTTAGGTAGCCCTTCGCCGTCGATCGATTCGTTACAGGCGGAAAGTCCTAAGCTCATGGTCAAAACTAAGGAAAAAGACAGGCAGGAAAGTCGAGATCTCATATGAAGCGCCCCTATTTTAACGAGCAGCATCAGTACCCTTGCCCCTAGGCAATTTCAACTCACCCGATCAAAAAAGTATAATTAATTGAATTCATTGACTTTTACCAATTACCTGATCATTTACCTCAATTCTTTCTTGACCGCGCCGTGTAAAAAATATAAAGTGCCGACCGGCCCTCTGTAAAAAGGATCCGAAAGTCGGTATAACGGCCTGCGAAACTTTTACATAGGTGAATGATAGTTTGAATGACCGAAGAGCCCAGTAACCCTAAGGAGCGATAGAGATGTTTTCAACAACAGCATCAAGTCAAAAGCAGGCCGTCCAGCTTCGTCTGTTGAATGAGTTGTCCACTAATCTCCAAAGCCTCTTGGAGTCTGAAAACTTTTATCAAGAGATCGTCAATATTATCCAAAGCCGATTTAACTATTACGGCATCAATATGTGGAGCGTGGGCCCAGGCCACTCAGCTACTCTCCGTGCTCAAGCAGGAGTCTACCGTAATCAGCTCACCATCGGCCGCGTTATCAGCACTGGTGAAGGCATCAACGGCTTTGTGATTCAATCTAAGAAAAGTTATCTCTGTAACGACGTATCAAAAGATCCAAACTACACCACTTTATCTCTTCCGATGGAGACCCGATCTGAGCTTTGCGTCCCCATCATGAAGGACTCCGAAGTGGTTGCTACCCTCAATGTCGAGAGCGAAAAGCTCAACGCCTTTGACGAAGATGACGTAATTACTTTCGAATCTGTTGCTTCACAAATCAGTGTCGCGATGGCCAATCAAAAACTCTATAGCGATGCAAAGAGCTTTAACAAGAAGCTTCAAGCCGCAGTCGAAGAAAAGACGATTGAGTTACGTCGCGCTCACGAGCGCATTTTGGAGCAACAACGCCTACTTCAAAAAGAAAACAAGGCTCTCAAAACTCTCGTCAATCAAGATAACAAAGCCACTGATATCGTCGGAAAAAGCGCTCCAATCATGAGTGTTTTAGCGATGGTGGATAAGATCGCACCAACTACTGCGACTGTATTAATTCAAGGTGAAAGCGGAACAGGTAAAGAACTGATCGCGCGTCGCCTTCACTTCCGCAGTGAGCGCGCTGACAAACCTTATGTCACCGTAAACTGTGGAGCACTCCAAGAGTCCCTCTTGGAGTCCGAACTCTTCGGCCACGAAAAAGGTTCCTTTACTGGAGCTGTCAGTCAAAAGATGGGTCTCTGCGAAACCGCGGATGGCGGCACGATTTTCNNGTTTCTTAGATGAGATCGGCGAGCTCTCTTTAGGTATTCAGGCCAAACTATTGCGCTTCCTTCAAGAAGGCGAGTTCTACCGTATCGGTGGAAAACGACCAATCCGCGTCGACGTGCGAGTGGTAAGCGCCACCAATCGAGATCTAGGTGAAGAGGTGAAAGCAAACCGCTTCCGTGAAGATCTCTTCTACCGTCTCAATACAATTACTC
>DBAE01000197.1:0-5702 GCA_002291495.1 Bacteriovoracaceae bacterium UBA1018
CTGACAGCGATGAATCCCCATACGGGCTCCGTCAGTCAGGAAGAAAATCGGAAGCGAAATCACGAGCTTGAAAAAGTCATCGGATCTCGGGGGTATAACTTTATTAGGGCTCAAGGAAAATATGACTGCCAGAACGAAGAGGTCTTTCTGGTTTTGGACCCCGACCGAGAACTGAAGTCAGAATTAGAGATCCTCGCAGCCCAATTTGAACAGGAATCCATACTTCATACGGATCAGGGCCGTCATGAGTTGGTTTTTGTCCAAGGTGAAAGGAAAGGTCAGAGAGCTTTTGGCGAAGGGTTCACGGTTTATCCCTTTCCTAGAGAATGGGTGGCCGAATCCGAAACCGACACTCGTGAAGCAAAAGAGGGTCGAAAGTTATTAAAAAGGGAGAGCCTGCTTGCGGTACCCACCTTAGATCAGGGGATAGTTTATGTAAGCTTTCGTATCTCGGGGGTATGATGATTAGCGGCAATAAGCGTTATAGAATTGAGTATCAGGTGTGAAGTAACCACCTTTGCAGATGTATTGGTAAAGAGCTGAATCTAGCGAGACTTGCCTTCGCATGGCCTGATCCGTCCAGCCTTCTGGAGTAAGAAATGTGGATTCAATCATGGCAGTCTGGAGCTTAGCTAGGCGCTGATAAAGTTCATCTGTAGGAAGTTTTTGTTCGATCGCTTTTTCGACGAGTACGGCGAGCCAGCGCAAAGATTGATTAGGACGAAGATCAGTACGATCGTCATACTTTCTAAATCGAATTCTCCATTGCACTTGATCTGCTAAGGCGCCGCCAAAGCTATTGACGTGACGATTGAGTAGATCAATTACCTGATGTGAGTAAGACACAAGATCCGAGTATGAAGAAAAGTGCTTGCGCAAATGAGTCTCAACGTCAGTCCACTGATAGTGTTTTGTTGAGTTCGGTAAGGGAGGATAGCTCAAAGATTTTTCTAAGAGTGTTCGATCTTCAGGATCAATCAGGTCCCCAATCTCAAAGAGATGTACCCATCGGAGCGCAGGATTTCCTAATTCTTCAAACGGCCCAGACAAAAATCTCATCGCGCCAGTCGTGAGCGCACGGCTAAAGCCAGGATTAAGTGCAAAGGTCGTATGGTGTCCAAGTGAATCGTGACCAGAAATGGTCACTTTTTGTTTACTCACTTCTGTATTTTTGAAAGTGAGATTTTCAGCAGCTAGGAAATAACGTCGCACAAGCATTTTGAGTGCAAGCTGGTTAGTCACGACAGGGTATCCGATATATGGCNNTCGGGGTACTGGAGCGCCAAACTGTCTCCAAATCTCTTCACCGCTGGGCATCGAATAGACGCGGGCCATTCGAAAAGCGTCGCGGTCATAACCATTACGGTTGAGGTACTCATGTTGCTTATGAGCAATCTCAGTCATGGTCGGTACCACCGGATCTTGAGAAAAGTGAAATCCCCAGACGTCCTCGGCAAATTTGATGTATCTCTCGCCAAACTTTTTGGCTTCTAGAAAAGCATCTAAGTTAGCGAGGATCATTTCGCGGGTCGTGCTTTGATAGTCTCGATCGTACTGGTCCCAATGCTCTTGACCACGAAGAGGTTCGGGTGAAAAGCCTGATGTTTGATAATACTCATCCGCTCTTTGAAACTCGTTCAGCAGGACTTCGATCAGTCTCTTTCGAGTAGGTTCGCCTACTTTTTTTGGGCCATTTCTCAGGCCTTCGTTTAAGACGATGGCGACAAATCGCAATTCGTGAAATTGAAGCGCTTCAATCGCATTAAGGTATTCTTGTCGAGAGTGAAAGTAAGATTGAAAAAAAGTGGCGCGAAATTTCTGGATCTC
Organism: Bacteriovoracaceae bacterium UBA1018; assembly: GCA_002291495.1. GTDB lineage: Bacteria > Bdellovibrionota > UBA1018 > UBA1018 > UBA1018 > UBA1018. The sequence continues at coordinate 1,828 of DBAE01000197.1, forward strand.
ATTCCAGCTGAGCCCAGCATCAAATCCAGTAATCATAAGTCCAGCAGCAAATCGACCGACATCTTGAAGGGGGTCGGCTGAATGCTTGCCTTGGGTAAAGTAATAAGCCTTTTCTAAATCAAAAATTCCTACTTCGCCGCTGAACATTTCGAATGTGAAGTTTCCGGGATGGGCGTCCGCATAGATCAGTGAGGGATTCAACAGTGGACGGTATTCATACTTTTGATCGACTGTGCTGAATAGTTTTCGTACGCTAGCAAGTTGATCTGCTGAGAAACCATGCTGGTCTTTGAGATAGGTAAAGAGGCGCGAGGTAGGATCCTTTAGATCTTGAGTTGTTTCTCTGAAACGCAAAAGCTCATGCTTTCTAAATTCTTCAATCTCGTACTTGCCCCAACCTAAGTCATGGCTACGAGTATGAAACTCGAGCATGCTAAACGAAAGCGCTTCCAATGCGGTTTCAAATCGAACGAGTAGCTTTTCTTTTTCGATGGGGTCAGACTTTCGAGCATATTCAAAGAGCCGTGCATCGTAATCGAGATTGGGCGAGTACTCCATCAAGAGTGCGGGTAGTTTTTCATCACCCACTGTTCCAACGCCCAAGTAAGGTACTACTTCCGTAAATCTCATCCTCAGTTCTTGGATGGTTTCTTTTGCCTGTATTTCACGTTCGAGGTCAGCTCGTTTTTTGAAAACCTTAAGGACTGCAGCCGGAAGGGGTCTGGATGGATGAACCACCAGATAGACCTCGGCACCAGAAGTCGGAAGTGTTGGAGGAAGGGAGAGTCGCAGGGGCTCTGCCGAGCCGATCACGGATTGGAGCCACTTTTCAGTCTCTGCCCATCCGGCGTGGGGAAACTCCACCCACTTCATGGGGATACCCGTGCTCTTATGCTCATGGACTTCAGTGAGCAAGGTCCGACAAAGTAGATTGTCTTGCGATTGTGGAGATAATTTGGGGTTGGCTAGCGCTGTAGAATAAAAGGTAACGACCGCAAAGAGCATCACCAAATATTGATAAATTTTAAGAGTTTTCATAATTGCTGCCATGCGTCTAAATGCTTAGCACAGAGTTTAGGCGCCGGGTAGGCGAACTTTGAAACAAGTATGATCTCTTTGTTGATCTACAATCAGCTGACCTTTGTGTTCTTCAATAATGGATTTAGAGATACTCAGACCCAGACCGGTTCCTTTACCTACGTCCTTAGTTGTAAAAAATGGGTCAAAAATTCGATCTCGCAGCGAAACTGGAATACCTCGTCCACTGTCGATCACGTTGAGACAGACATCCACCCCGTCCATTTCGATTTCAATGCGAATCCATTTTTCGGGCAGGGAATCAACCGCATCGCAGGCATTTTGGATCAAGTTTAAGAGCACTTGAATGAGTTGAGAAGGACGCCCCTGTACGTAGAGATCTTCAGAAATTGGACTCAATTCGAGCCGGATCTCTCTCTCTTTGAGGCGCTGTTCACATAATGTAAGGGTCTCATCCACTACGGTTTTGAGTTGAGTGGACATGAACGAATCGTTTTTAGAATCACGTGAAAAAGTCAGTAAGCTTTGGACGATACGTGCGATACGGCGAACTGTGCCGTGAATTGTCCCAACTCTCTTAATGGCGAGGTCGTAAGAAAGATCTGCTTTTTTGGAAAGAAGCTCTTCCAACTGTGAGGCGGCAAGCTGAATGATCGTCAGGGGATNNAAGCGATACCTCCCGCCATCATGCCGAGTGCAGCCATTTTTTCGGATTGTAGACTCTTCATCCTTTGGCGTTCAAGCTCACTTGTGCGGGATTGAACTGCGAGTTCCAGATCGTAAACTCGTTCCTTAAATTGTTTTCCAAGATCCCATTTGTCGATCAATGTTACACAAGCACGCTGTAGTTCTGTAGGGCAGAGAGGTTTTCGCACATAAAGAAAATCATTGGGCAATTCGTCTAATCGAAGCTGGAGGTCGTTCTCTTGTTGAGCCAGAGCAATGATGCCGAGATCGGGATAGCGCAAAGAAATACGATCGATGCATTCTTGCGCTTCTACTTTTTGATCAGGATCTAAATCCAGAACGAGAATGCAGTAGGGGGCTCCTTCCTGAATGGCGAGCTCGATTTTATTAAATGCCTTTTTCGTAGAGAGTTCAAAGTCGACGTGGATGTGGGAGTTTACGTCTGCTTTTTCGCCCTTTGCTATCTGCGCAAGTTGAGCTGAAAGAAGTGTGCTTTCAATATCAGCATAACGCCAGTTATTAGGCAGTGGAGAGTCACGAAAGATCTGAGTGAGCTTTGTGTGTTCTGTTTTTTTTGATGAAACACATAAAATTCTATTCATGCTTTGAGTCCAACCACGCTAGTGCTGCATCTTCTGAATTGAAGAGCTGAGTTACCATTCCTTGTTCTTTCGCCTCTGCAATTTTAGAAACAGACTCTCGTGAAAAGTAATCTGTCTGAGAAAGAATCACGGCATCCCATCTCATGCCGACTGCAACCATCTGTGGTTTCCACTCTAATGAGATCCATGGAACTGCACCCACAAACGGCCCTTCAATCTTTCGATTATCGTTCACGATTTTGAAGCATCCGTGGCTTTTGGTGTAAATTTTTGCTGCTTCGAGGGCAAGTCGGCAACCTGATTTGACGTCCTCAACGACGTTATATCCGATCCAGTCGACGAATATACAGTTGTGGCGAAGATCATAATAGATCTCACAACAGATCGCCTTTTTCCTAAGCGATGACTTTAGACTCCGAAAGAAGACGCGCTCTTCGCTTTGCACAACACGCTTCTAATGCATCTTGAAGACTTTGAGTAGCGGAAAGGGACCACGCCAGTCGACATTTTGAGCGGTAGACGACCTTTTTATTTGACCTGAAAAATATAAATGTATAAGCAACCATTTATGTATTAAAATGAGAGTGATTCTCATTCTAGCTCTAGGAGTATATGAAAACCACGTCTCTCAATCGAATCAGCACGCAGCATCGGGCTGAAGGGCTCAAGCTCAAAGAGACCTTTATGCTGTTGGCGGAGACGTTTCAGGCTCTAGGCGATGCCTCGCGAGTTCAAATCGTTTGGTCATTATCTAAGGGAGAGCTTTGCGTAAGCGATATTGCTGAGCTTTTGGAGATGAGCCAGCCCGCTGTTAGCCACCATCTCCGTACATTGAGAAATCTAAGATTAGTACGTGTTCGTCGAGACGGTCGGACTGCGTATTATTCGTTAGACGATGAGCACATTGAAGTGCTGCTGGAACAGGGAATCGAGCATGTGGAGGATTTACTTCAGTGACATTAGGCGAGCTAAAGAAGGGTCAGTCTGCAGTTATCGTGCAGGTGCATCAGAAGAATGGGCAAGAAGATATGGCGCTTCGCTTACTTCAGATGGGACTACTTGAAGGGGCGCGTGTTGATTTGGTCCATGAGGCTCCGTTTGGGGCCGATCCGATTGCGGTTCGCGTGCGTGGATCGCTCATCGCCTTACGACGCCAAGAAGCCAATATCGTTGAGATATCTCCCCTTGAATTACTAAATGGCAAAGTGACGAGTGAATAGGTCTTAGAATTATTATGAGTGAAGCAGTAATCAATAGCGCCCTAGAGTTTCCAAAAATCGCCCTCGCAGGTAACCCAAATTGTGGAAAAACAGCACTTTTTAACGCCATTACTGGCGGACGACAAAAGGTAGGAAATTATCCAGGTGTTACCGTCGAAAGAAAAGAAGGGACCGTTAAAACCAAATCAGGTGTGACGCTCGTACTGTTGGATTTGCCAGGGACCTACAGTCTAGATGCGCGTACTCCGGACGAGGAGATTACAAGAGATATTTTGTTAGGCAAATTGTCCAATGAAGAGTCTCCTCACGTGTTGATGGCAGTAGCTGA
>DBAE01000197.1:5707-16609 GCA_002291495.1 Bacteriovoracaceae bacterium UBA1018
CAATATGATGGATCTGGCTCAGCAAAGAGGTTTAGATCTGGACATCGACATCCTCGCTCGCGAGCTCGGCGTTCCTGTGGTTCCTACAATCGCGGTGAAGAAAGAAGGTATCGATCTCCTTTTGGAAACGCTCCTTTCTGAGCATCGTTTAAAATTTAAGAAGACTGAATCTGTACAGCAGACTTGGACAAAACCTTCAGCTCAGGATGTGCGTAACAAGTTTCTCGAAGTGGATCGAATCCTGAAACTTTCTATTAAGCAAAAAGCAAAACCTACCTTTTGGACAGATCGCATTGATCATATTGTGCTTCACCCTATTTGGGGCTCACTGGTTTTGGTGAGTGTATTGGCCCTCATCTTTCAGGCCATTTTTACTTGGGCCAGCGCACCAGCCGACTTGATCGAGTCGGGTGTAGGTGCAGTTGGAACTTGGATTGGTGCTGTACTTCCGGACGGGGCTCTCAAAAATCTGATCACTGACGGAATTATTGCAGGCGTAGGATCGGTCCTGGTGTTTCTCCCTCAGATTTTGTTTTTGTTTACCTTTATTTTGTTACTCGAAGACTCGGGTTACATGTCACGAGCCGCGTTCTTAATGGATCGAGTTATGGGACGAGTAGGCCTGCATGGAAGAGCATTTATTCCGCTCTTATCCTCCTATGCCTGCGCCATTCCGGGAATTATGGCAACTCGTACCATCGAAAATCGTAGAGATCGGTTGGCGACAATCTTAGTTGCTCCATTGACGACGTGTTCAGCACGGCTTCCAGTTTATTCGCTGTTAATCGCTGCGTTTATTCCGAACTCTGTTGTATGGGGTCCATTCCGATTACAGGGCCTAGTGATGTTTTTCCTCTATTTTGCAGGAATTGCATTTGCGCTGGGTATGGCAGTTCTATTTCGACGAACTCTGCTCAAGGGAAGTAAGCCCCCGCTGCTCATGGAGTTACCAACTTACAAAATTCCAAGTTTACGAAATGTCTTTTTCGGGCTGAAAGAACGCTGCCAGTTGTTTTTGCATCGGGCTGGTACTGTGATTTTGACGATTTCTATTATCTTGTGGTTTCTAGCCTCCTACCCAAAAGCTCCTGAAGGGGCAACTGAGCCAGCGATCCATTACAGTTATGCAGGCCAAGTNNAAGTAGGCCATGCCGTCGAGCCACTCATTGCTCCGCTAGGTTTTAATTGGAGAATTGGGATCGCCATGATTCCGGGATTTGCTGCACGTGAGGTGATGGTCGGTGCGCTCGCTACAGTTTATGCAGTCGAGGCTGCTGATGAGGATGCTACGAGTGCGCAGCTGGGTGATCTCTTAGCTAAGGACTGGACAGTTGNNGTCTTCTGGTTTGGTACATCTTAGCTTGTCAGTGTTTGTCGACGTTGGCGGTGGTACGCCGTGAAACTAATTCTTGGAAATGGCCAGCGTTTCTTCTCTTTTATATGACGACTCTCGCCTATGTGAGCTCGTTTATAACGTATCGCGCAGCATTGTGGGCAGGATTGGGCTAATGAACACGGATTGGATCGCATTTCTCATCGTCGGCATCGCAGGAGTTGTCGTAGCCCGGAAGGTTATGAGCTCCTTTTTTCAGAGCTGGTTAGCGGGGCCTCTGTCACAAACTCTCCTTAAATTAGGCAAAGTAAAATGGGCGATGCGGATCCGTCGTACTCAAAGTGCATCCGCCTGTGGAAACTGCAGTTGCAAATAACCTCGAGTTATCGAAAATAGGATAGTGCAATCCAACCTAAGAACTCTCTCTATCCTATCTAGTCTATTGGTGATTGAAGCCCTTCGGGGGGTTCTTGTCCGTGCTGACGACACACTTCCGTATGCACTGAGAACACAACCTTACTGTGGATATTCAACCGCAACACGTGGAGACATTAGAACGGTCGGGATGGCGGGAGCTACCGTAGGACTGGGTGATACTTTCATTGCAGCGGGCGACAATCCCGCAGGTCTAGCAATGACACTTAAGACTGGGGATGACAACCTCACTTCAAATCGGATCAAGGATGCCCACGTTCAGGAGTTTGATCGCCCCATCGAAGTCGGAAGTTTTGGAGTCGCATTGGCGCCCTATCCCTGGGGCGTAAGCTTCGGTCGCGTGACCACTTATCGAGAAAGTAACGTTTATGTCGTGCCAGGCAACACCACTGTAAATACTCCGATCAATGTATCGACTAAAGAGTATCGATTTTCGGCAGCCCGATTTTTTGAGCGCCCAAAGATGTCTCTGGGTGTAGGGATCAGAATGGGCACCATGAATCAAACTTTGGGCGACGGTGAGAGAGCGGCTTATCACAAGAGCCAAGGGGATATTGGTTGGGGAGCAACTCTAGGGGCGCAGTGGCGATTACCACGAAGATTTGTTTTGGGAATTAGTTACAGCACTCCAATGAAATACACGGTGGAGTCAGATATTGCGCATCAGGGAGTGTTTCCTGGTTTTTTTCAAGACGTACAAGTGCCTTACCGTTTCGGAGCAGGGCTAGGGTGGATCCCAAATCGATTTATCCGAATGGATGTTTCGACCTTCCTGGTGGGTCCCACTCAAAACACCGCACTCTTGCGCGATCAATCTCGACTAGTGGGCACCGAATTTACAGTGCATCCTCGCGCAGGTATCGCTTACGTATTTATGGATTTTGATGAGCTACGTGGAACTGCATTTGCGGGTTCTTACTATGAAGCTTCGCGTATTCGAGGATATCGAGATCGAATTCACGCGACCGGGGGGATTGAACTGAAAGTTTGGTTAGTGAACTTCGGTTTTGGTATGGATCGGGCCAAGCATTATGAGAATGTTTTAGTTTCAATTGGAATTGATCCATTTAAGCTCATGCGTAAGTTGGATATTATCCCGACTACAGATTTTGAACCTCGCGGTGGATTTTTTCCGAAACCCGATATGCTGTCTGAAGTGGGCTTGGCTCGTCCTATGGTCGATGATTGGAAGCCACTTGGGCCTTCGATCAATCCTGTTGATGTAGGACTCAAAATTCCAGAGAAGATCAAAGAAAGAGTCGAAGATGCGGCAGAGCAAAAGGCGGTAGGCAAAGACATCATCGAAGCGATCGGATCGATTCCTTCAAAAATTGGAAATGAATTTAAGAGTATGAAAAAGGTCGAAGAAGATATCGCTCGAAAACGAGCTGAGCAGTCTCCTAAACCGACTCCCAAGCCTGCATCCAAACCGAAAAACAAACGGTAGTATTATTTGCCTGGAGACTGAGTCTCGACGTTCAGAGCAAAACGAGTGAGACCCGCTTGTCGCAAAGTATCCATAAGTCGAACAACGGTCCCATGGGGAGTCGTCTGATCGGCACTAATAATGGCGGTTTGATCACCTGCTGTTGCACCGAGTGCGCTGAGACGTTGGCCGAGTACTTCCCAACTCAGCTGTTCCTTGTCCCAGAACACTTCACCTTCTTTGGTGATCGCAAAATTGAGAGGTGATTTTTCTGCCTGCTCTCCAGATTTAGCCTTAGGCAATTGGACCTTTATGGCCGATTGGTAAATCACTGGGGCAGTCATCAAAAAGATGACCAGCAGAACGAGCACCACATCCACTAGGGGAGTGACATTAATTCCTGAAATGACTTCGTCGTCTGATCCACCAAAGCTACCGGCCATAAGTTATCCTTGAGTGTTACTTAGACATTTGTCCGATGAGGAAGCTCTTTGTCGCTTCAGCTTCGGAGAGCGCTGCCTTGGTTTTTCTTTGGAAAAGATTAAATGCAACGACTGCTGGAATAGCTACTAAGATTCCGACTGCGGTCGCGATGAGAGCCTCTGATATACCAGCTGTTACACCTTGGACTCCATTGGCATCCTGTTTAGACAAATCATGGAAAGCTTTGATAATTCCCAACACAGTTCCAAACAGTCCTACGAAAGGTGCATTGTTGCCAATTGTAGCTAAGGTCGAGAGATTTTTTTCCCATTGCACGCGAGCCCGAATCACTCCGTCCATGGCGACTTCTGTGAGCACATCAGGTGAGAGCTTGCCAGTGCTTCTCATAGAAAGGATCGATGCTGCCATCTCAGCCTCAAGGTCAGGTGAACGGTTGGTTTGTTCCTGAACTCGGCTACGAGCGGCTCTGAGTGCTTCTTCCCAGTTACCGCCTTGAGCTGCAGAACGAAGGTAGCCACGAAATTCGTGAAGTCCTTTCGAGGCATCGCGATAAAACTTCATTCGTTCGAGCATCAAAGACACCGAAACGATGGAAAGAATCATGAGAAGATAAAGAACCCATTCGGCCCCTACCAACGACATTCCAAGAAAAATGTTTTGTAGCATTTTTTAAGGGTACACTAAGAAACTCACTTCGCACTAGGTTCTGATTAAAATCTTAGATTGAATTTATTGACTCGGCGTATCAACGAGGCGTTTACTTAAAGTTTCATTTCTGGCAGGATTCTAGTACGAAAGTTATCGAGGGGATTTAGTTATGGCATTTGAAATTGTAACCAAGAATACCGTTCGTGACCGCTTTAAGAGTCCAGAACGTCCAGCTATTTGGAAAGAAGCTGAGGAAAAAGACTGGAATAACTGGGTTTGGCAGCAACAAAAGCGCATCAAATCCATGGAGATTCTTGAAAAGGTGATCAACGTCACTCAAGAAGAGCGTGACGCTTTTGCCCAGTCGCACGAACAATTTAATATGGGAATCACGCCCTATTATGCTTCGTTAATTGATCCGAATGATCCTAACTGTCCAATCCGCTTGCAGTCGGTTCCTAAAAAAGGCGAACTTAATATTTTGCCTACCGATCTCCATGATCCGCTCGGTGAAGAGAAAGACATGCCGGTACCTGGCATCACTCATCGTTACCCTGACCGCGTGCTCTTCTATACGACGCACAATTGCCCAGTCTATTGCCGACACTGCACACGAAAGAGAAAAGTTTCAGATCCCTCGAGTTCTGCAGCAAACAAGCAGCTTGAAGAAGGCTTAGCTTATATCGAAGCTCATAAAGAGATTCGAGACGTAGTGATCTCAGGTGGAGATCCGCTTTCTAACTCGGATGATCGCCTAGAGTATATTTTGTCACGTCTACGTGCGATGGATCACATTCAAGTGTTCCGAATCGGCACGCGTAACTTAGTTACGCTTCCTCAGCGTATTACTCCTGCGTTCGCAGCTATGGTTAAGAAGTATCACCCTGTTTTTGTGCACACTCATTTCAATCATCCGAAAGAGTGTACTCAAGAAGCTTTTGATGCGTGCGCACGCCTTGCAGATGCAGGTTGTGTGATTAATAATCAGATGGTTTTGCTGAAGGGTGTGAATGATAACGCCAAAACTGTGATGGAACTGAATCACAAGCTATTGATGATGAGAGTACGTCCGTACTACATTTTTCAATGCGATCAGTCTGAAGGCATTAGCCATTTCAGGACTCCAGTGGATACCGGCCTCGAAATTATCGAAAAACTTCGTGGCTGGACGAGTGGTATGGCTGTACCTCACTATGTCATCGACGGTCCGGGCGGCGGAGGTAAGATCCCGGTTCTGCCTAACTACGTCAAAGGACGTGAAGGTAAGAAGTGGATTTTACGGAACTACAAAGGCGAAGAATATACTTACGTCGAGCCGTAAATGAGACGGATGAATAGACTTTCTATTCGAGACAGTATTGAGCGCTTGAGATCTGATAAGATCTTAGGCGCTCTTTTTTTTATTCCTCTCGTGTTGAGTCTCAGTTCTGTAGTGAGCTGTTCAACCTTGCCTAAGAAAAAGTTTAAAAGGTACTCCTTTCCGAAAAACGCCTTTATCGGAGAGCCGCCCCGACCTTATGAGGTTTTGGGGCAGGTCCGAACCAAGATCGATTTTTCTTCGATGGACGACAAACGTGATGAAGCCACGCTCTGTCGTAACTACTTTAATCAGGCAGTTAATGACCTAGTTAAGCGTGCTAAAGATCAAGGCGGCGACGCCGTGATGGATGTCAAAAGCGTCGTGTTTTTGCTCGACGGCAAGACGGAGCTCCACCCTCAAGCGGAATGTTCCGACGACGGCGAAGAAGGACAAGTTTTAACTCAAGGGACTGCGATAAAATGGACAAAACCTCGATCGGGCGTTGCTCCAATGCGTGAAGAAGAAATCGATTCTTCTACTCAAGACTCAGATTAATTTTTTTCGACTAATTTTTCTCGATTTCGTCGATCGCTTGCTTCTTTGCTTCGACCGACTTTTGAGCCCCTTCGAGTTGTTGATTGATATCATTCAAATCGACTGTTTGAGGAGCGGCCATCTTAAACTGTTTGAAATCGATCTTACCTTCAGCCAATTGATTCTTAACTGTCGTGGTGAGTAGACGGACATGATTAAAATGTTTGAGGTCGGTCGGAGTGATCTCTTTCTGAAGGCGTGTGCTGATGTAGTCTGCTTGAGATTGAGTCAAGTATCCTTTTGCGACCAGCGAGTTCACAAAGCTCACGATATTAGAAACGGTAGATTGATCGGCAAGCACATGAGAGGGAATCGCCCCGCTCATCAGAACCGTAATCATCGTGGCGTATATGAAATTACTCTTTGGACTCTTCATCATTTTTATACCAATAGGTCATGGANNCATCATGGCCATAAAGATATAATGAACTGCTGTGACCGGAGTGCCAAGCATATAGAGCGGTACAGGATGAATAGTGCTCGAGTCATGCAGGCAGCGAATCCACGCCTTGAGCGATATCCAAAACGGAATCGACAACATGGGTAATAAATAGAAGTAGTTAAATGGCACCCAAACTCTCAAGGGTCCTACAAATAGTAGAATCGTTTTAGCGAAGATGACCGAGTAACAAAGTTGCCCCATGTTAACTAGGAAGTAGTCCGCGAACTTAAGACGCCTATGCCAAAAAATTGACAGCACCGCAGAAATCAACAAAGAAAATGGAAGAACCATGACCGCAACGTCAAAAAGGAAAAAGCCGAAGACGTAGAGTGCGGGCTGATGAATGCTCTGACCATGAGGGCCTAAGAGAAGTAAAGCGTTTGATATTAATAGCAATATTAACGGAAGCAATGTGCGCATAGTTTTAGCTCTATGATTAGTCTAAATCACGACCTTAAGAAAACTCAACTTCGATCCGGATGTGTCCGAAAGGACAATGAAGGGATCAGTCAATGGGTGCGTCTACCGTCAAAAAAACCGTCAGTAACACNNCTACAAGATATACCGACCCTGCCAGTTGTTGCCATGAAGGTAAACGAACTACTCAATGATCCGAATTCTTCGAGTGCTGATATTGCCAATCTGTTGAAAAAAGATCAGGTGCTTACAGCCAAGATCTTACGCCTCGTGAACTCTTCCTATTATGCGATACCTGGTGGTGTTACAGATGTTCAGCGTGCTCTAGCTTTTTTGGGTTTTAATACCCTGGCACAACTCGTTTTGAGTTTGTCCGTCTTTTCGGTTTTCACCAACGTCAGCAGCGAAGACTTTTCCATGACCGAGTTCTGGAAGCACGCGCTTGGGACTGCGGTGTGTAGCGAGCTTCTTGCTAAGAGACTCAAAATCTCTCGGCCTGAAGAAGCCTTTACCTGCGGTCTCCTGCACGATATTGGAAAGCTGGTTTTACATGAGATTGATCCAAATCGATTGAGTGAGATCATCAAATCCGCAAAAGCAAAAAGTAGTAGTTTTGTGGATGTTGAACGAGAATGGGATACTCCGGGCCATAGCTATTTGGGCGAAGTTGTTGCGACAAAGTGGGGACTTCCGCAAGTTGTCCGACAGGCTATTCGATACCATCATTTTGATGTCACCGAAATGGGAAGCATCCTGCAATCCGCTAAGCCAACAATTCATATCGTTCGATTGGCAAATACGATTTGCGTGAAAAATAAAATTGGCAAATCTGGCGACTGTTCTGAAGGAAAAATTACTGCTGACATGCTCAAACCACTTGGTTTGACAGAATCAGATATTCCGAAAGTCGAAGAACAACTTGAGATCGACATGGAAAAAGCGGGGGCATTTCTAAATGCGTACAGCTAAGGTCACCCGTCTACCAACTCCTGATTTTGAAAGTAAGTATCAGGTCATATTTGATCAGGCCTCAGATGCTATTTTTACGATTACTCCCGACTTTAAGATCGATGCCGTTAACCAAGCAGCTGAAGAGATGACCGGCTATGTTCGCGAAGAGTTAACCGGACAAGAGCTCAGTGCCTTGATTCCCAATCCAGCTAAAGTTCACGTGCCTGCTCGTACGCGGGCTTTATCGACCGACTTTTTCTCAATGCCTGGAACCTACGAAGATATCGCAATACTTCGAAAAGACGGTTACGTCAGGCTAGTCGATCTCAGTGTTCGAATTGTTGAAAAAGGTTCCACTCACTTAGCTCTAGGATTATTTCGCGACCTTACTGAAAAGAAGCGCATGGAGCGCGAGTTGATTACCAAGCACACCGAACTCAAAGATGCTTTCGTCGAACTCGAAAAAAAGAATGCTGAACTCAAATCCATGCAAGAGATGTTGGTTCAGGCCGGAAAGATGGCAGCTCTGGGCGAACTTGCCGCGGGTATTGCGCATGAACTGAATCAGCCTCTTCAAGGTATTCGAGGCTATGCTCAAGAGCTTAAATCAATGCTTGGTTCGGGTGCATCAGTATCAGTCGATAGTACGAACCAATCTGATGTTCAAAATGGATTTAAAGAAATCATAGATAACGCTGATAAGATGGCAAAGATTATTCAGCAACTTCGACTTCATACAAGAAAGTCTCTGGAGAACTTTGAAGTAACGGATGTCCATCTAGCGATCGAGGAAGCTCTTAAAATGCTTTCACGTCAGTTTGCTTCTCGTGGCATCCAAGTCGTTCGTGACTTTGGCAAAGATGTACCGATGGTCTACGCCAATCCGCTACAACTTGAACAAGTGTTTATCAATTTAGCTACTAATGCCCGCGATGCCATTGAGGCAACAGGACGCGGAAATGGAAAGATTCAGATCACGACACGCAAGTCCGGTGAGTTTGCCGAAATTGTCTTTCGAGATGATGGCTCCGGAATGAATGAGCGCGTGCGATCGAAAGTATTTAACCCGTTTTTTACAACCAAAGAGGTTGGAAAAGGAATGGGGCTAGGATTGAGCCTGAGCTACGGGATGATTTNNGCCACAAGATTTTAGAGAACTTGCTTAATTAAGAAAGGATGAGGGGAGAGGGTATGAGTATGAAAGCCAAAGTCATGGTTGTAGATGATGAGGATACCATTAGAAAGTTATTGAAGTCGCGACTTGAGCGCGATGGGTATGATGTGGTCGTTGCATCTAATGCAGCGGAAGCAGAGGCAAACTTTTCTGGAATTGGTACGATCGTCACTGATCTTAAGATGCCAGGCAAAGATGGGTTTGCACTCATGGCTTGGGCAAAAGAGAAAGCCCCGATGACTAAAGTAATCGTGATCACTGGTCACGGTGAAAAAGAAGTAGCTGTAAAAGCACTTCGTGAAGGAGCTTCTAACTACCTCGAAAAACCATTTGATCTCGATGAACTGAGCCATGCTGTAAAGCGCTGCCAAGCGGAGCACCAACTCCAAGTTGAAAATGCAGATCTCCTTGCTCGCTTAGAAGCGCGTATTGAACGCGTTGAGGGAAAAGCAGAAGACTCATTTTGGTACGTTTCTAAAGCTGCGGCCATGAATAAGACTAACGAATGGATAACTGTCTTGCGCCGCGAAGCGATGAGAGGTGGTGCTGAAGAGCCTTCGGTCCTAATCTTGGGAGAAAGCGGTACCGGTAAAGAAGGTATTGCCCGCATGATTCATGCTGGTTCCCGTCGTGGTAAGGGACCCTGGGTTGCAGTGAACTGCGCAAACTTCAATGAACAACTTTTGGAGTCAGAACTCTTCGGTCATGAAAAGGGTGCGTTCACTGGCGCGACCACGATGAAGCGTGGACTTTTTGAGATTGCAAAAGGCGGAACTCTTTTCTTAGATGAGCTTGGCGAAATGGATATCAAGCTCCAAGCAAAACTACTGCGCGTACTTCAAGAGAAAACCTTTCGTCGCGTAGGTGCAACACAAGATATCGAAGCAGATGTCCGTATCGTTGCAGCAACAAACATCAACCTTGCCGCTAAAGTCAGTGAAGGCAAGTTCAGAGAAGATCTCTATCACCGCCTAGGTCGCGTTGTGATCGAACTTCCAGCACTTCGTGAACGCAAGGAAGATATTGTCGCTATGGCCACTCAGTTTTCTGAGCGAGCTTTCAGAGCGCGTGGAAAAGTATTCCCAGGTTTCAGTTCAGATGCTGAAGAAGGCATGATGAATTACTCTTGGCCAGGTAACGTTCGTGAGTTATTGAACGTCGTTGAGCGTACGGCGCTCTTGTTTCAAGGAAACGGGGCAATCACATTTAGATCAATGTCTTTGGTATCTTCGGTCTCCGCACCAGCATCTGTAGTAGCTGGTGGAGTTCGACCCAATGGCAATCTTACTTTGGTGACCTCAGATCCAGAAGGATACATGGAGCTTAAGAAGAAGTGGGTAGATTCGTTTGAACGTGAGTACCTTGCAGCGATACTGACGAAGTATCAAGGCAACGTTTCTGCAGCAGCTCGCGATGCTAAGTTAGATCGCAGTAATTTCTTGCGACTCCTTCGTCGTCACGGCATGACTTCGCAGAACTTCCGTAAGGTAGGTACTGCAGTGGCCGCGACAGGGACAGATAAGGCTGAGGCGGCGTAGCAAAAAGGTGGTCCTCACCTTTTTGTCTAGTGGTGCGTCATAAACGTCTGAATTTCGGACCGAGAAGGTAAATCGATTGCGACTGAGAGGGTGCTCCAAGATGGTCATGAGTAAAATCATCATTTTGGGCACCCTCTTGTCTTTTTGGGCGATGTCGTATCCTGGCGCGTTTGCTTCGCACACGGAAGACCTGCCTGATG
>DBAE01000120.1 GCA_002291495.1 Bacteriovoracaceae bacterium UBA1018
GAATGATATTTCATGGACCGACCGAAATAGTTGATCTGATCGTCGATTGCAAGCGGCAAGGTGCTTAGCCGCACGGAGTCAAGCGCGTAGGCATTCACTCAGCTTTTACAAAGTTATCTCACTCCAATGCTTGCTCCACTTGCCTGTCCTTGTTATCCCTTTTGGAACATGTCTGATCTACCGGAAACTTCGGAACTTACGCCGCTCATGAAACAATATTGGGATCTCAAATCCCAAGTCCAAGATGCCCTTCTCTTTTTTAGAATGGGTGATTTTTATGAGCTATTTGCTGAAGATGCCGTCGAAGCTGCAAAAATTCTCGAGATCACACTCACGACTCGAGACAAAAATAAAACTAACCCGACCGCTATGGCAGGCGTGCCTCATCATAGTGCTCAAGCGTATATTCAAAGACTTCTCGACCACGGAAAAAAGGTGGCCATTGGTGAACAGATTGCGGGCGAGGACGCTTCCGCAGGTGGCACCAAGTCGAGTGCTAAGACAATTGTTCGTCGTGAGATCGTTCGCGTATTTACACCGGCGATTCAGTTTGATCACGAAGGTTCACAGTCCCTCTATCTCGCCACCGCACTTCCACAAGATGAGGAGTGGATCTTAGCATGTCTGGATCCTTCCACTGGTGAAAGCAAACTGAGCGATGCGCTAAATGAAGAGGCGCTCCTTCAGGCGCTGACCGATCTACCTGTGAAACATTTTCTCCGCGTGGGACATCAACTACCTGAGTCTGTAGCGCACCTCTTTCAGAGTTCTCAAGTCCTCTTCGAAGACTTGCCGTCTAACTTTCTCTCGGCCGAACAAGCTGAAGAATGTTTGAAAACTCAGTATGCAATTGGCTCTCTAGAGAGTTTTTTACATACTTCCGGTAAGGCACAAGCAGTAGGAATCATCGCGCCACCGATTCACGCACTGGGTGTCCTGGTTGCGTACGTTCTAAAGACCCAAAGCCAGACTCGCCTTGCGCACTTAAGGCTTCCTGTCCCGCTCTACCCGCCCAAAACTATGAAGCTTGGGCCACGGACTATTCAACACCTGGATCTATTGCCGGGATCAGATGCCACGCCCAATCTCTATCAAACTATTGACCGAACGAAATCAGCACTGGGCGCAAGACAACTTCGCCAATGGTTAGTTGAACCCCTGAAAGACCCTGCGTCGATTCTTTACCGACAAGATGCGGTGAAGTACTTCGGCGCAGACGGAGTTCTTTGCGATCGACTCGGTCAGACCTTGTCGGGACTCTATGATCTCGAACGCATTATGGGCCGAGTCACTGCGGGGCTTGCTAACCCACGTGATACTTTGGCACTCGGAAAATCCTGCGACGTCCTCAAGACGATGGCGACAACTTTCGTCGGGCTTGGTTTAAAGGACTCCGGAAAAGCTCCCCAGTTCCTGGCAGACCTTACAGAAAAACTAGAAGATACCTCCTCGAAGCTAGCTTCACTTTCAGAGCGCATTTTGAAAACTCAGAGGGAGGATGCTCCACTTCTGAGCCGAGATGGAGGGATCTTTAACGTAGGGACCTCGCCTGAACTCGATCGATTGCTTTCGCTCAATGAAAATGGACAAAGATGGCTGATTGATCTCGAAACCCAAGAGAGGGAGAAGACCGGGATCCCTTCACTGAAGGTCAGATACAATCGCGTATTTGGTTACTACATCGAAGTGACTCAGGCTCACTTAAAAAACGTTCCATCCCATTATCAGCGTAAGCAGACCACTGTGGGAGCCGAGCGCTTTTTTACGGATGAACTTAAAACTTTTGAAGAAGAAATTATTACTGCTTCGACCAAACAAAAATCTCTTGAGCAAGAAATGTTTCAAGAGCTCTTGGGTGTCATCCGAGAACAGACCTCGACGATTATGAGCGCCGCTCAGATCTTAGGTCAGGTCGATGCATTGATCAGCTTAGCAAAGCTTGCTCAACAACCTGCTTGGTGCTTCCCAACGATTGATGAGTCCATGGATCTCAAAATCGTGGCGGGACGCCATCCACTTGTGGACACGGGTCGTGGCCAATTTGTTCCAAATGATCTCGAACTCTCCGATCAATCTCGTCTCACGCTCATGATCACTGGCCCTAATATGGGTGGTAAATCGACTGTGATGAGACAAGTCGCGCTGATCTTGATCTTAGGTCAAGCCGGAGCACCTGTGCCTGCCTCGAGCGCTCATTGGGGTGTGGTCTCGTCACTTTATACCCGAATTGGCGCCCATGATGCCATTGCACGTGGACAAAGTACTTTCATGGTTGAAATGAGCGAGCTTGCTCATATTCTTCATCATGCGGATGCCCGCTCATTTGTCGTACTCGATGAGATCGGACGTGGCACAAGCACCTATGACGGCATTAGTGTAGCGTGGTCGACTCTCGAATGGATCTGCCGCCGTATTAAGTGCCGCACACTTTTTGCGACTCACTACCATGAGCTCACTCAACTTGCGAAAGAGCTGCCCCTTTTAGACAACGCGCATATGGCTGTCGAAGGAAGTTCTCATGCGGGTCAGGCTCCATCGTTGCGTTTTCCNNTTTGGTATCCACGTCGCACGTCTTGCAGGTCTCCCGACCCAAGTCATTGATCGCGCCTGGAAGGTCTTGGAAAACCTGGAAAGTTCGCACTCTCATATTCAGCCGGGCAAAAAATCAAAAGGGACGAACGGTTCGCCAGCCAACTCAACCCCAGCCAAGGAAGAGAACGAAGACGACATTAATCAGCTCTCTCTTTTTGCTGGGCTTCACGTCGCTCCCGCACCTCTTCCGCCCGATGCTATCTTCGGAAAAAGCTTAGTCACTGAGCTC
>DBAE01000090.1 GCA_002291495.1 Bacteriovoracaceae bacterium UBA1018
TGTAATTTATAGTTTTTCTTCCATGACATACAAAGCATTTAAAAACGGTGAAGAATGGGCGTTTTCTAAGATTTATACTCGCTTTCATAAGCCTATACTGAAGTATATTTCAGATCGCGTAAAAGATCCCGAAGTTGCGCAAGATTTAACTCAAGAAACCTTTCTTAAAGTGTACCGTTTTAAGGACAGTTTTGAATTAAAACAAACCTTTTCTACTTGGCTTTGGACCATTGCTCGAAACACTATCTCAGATTGGTATAGAAAAAACGGCTCCGAATCAAATCTTCTAGAACTCCTCCCGGATGATTTACCCTCTGAGCGTCCTTCAGCAGAAGCCATCTTAGTAAAGGCATCAGAAAAGAAAAAACTGCGCAAATTGCTAAGTAAGCTCACTGGAGCTCAGCGCAGAGTAATATGGCTTCGTGTCATTCACCACCTCTCCTATCAAGAGATCGCCAGTCGATTGGGGCTAAGCCTTTCGGCAGTAAAGTGTCTTGCTTATCGTTCGAAGCGAATCCTATTCCAGGCAGGCGAAGTCCCGGCTTTTGCTTGAATACTGAAAGCGTAATTGTTCGATGCACATCGAACAATTGCTAGACATCGGGAACAAACTTAATTAGATTCCCGATCATGATCACAATTTATGGCATCGAACCCTATGATCGAAGCGCAAAAGCAAGATGGCTCCTAACCGAAATGGGAGTACCATTTGAAAATCGGTGGCTCGATCGTAAGAAAAATGAACGTGAAAGCCCTGAATATTTAAAGATTAATCCGATGGGCACTGTTCCCCTACTTCAAGTCGGAGAACAATACCTATTTGAGTCTGGCGCAATCTGCGCTTATCTCGCTGATCATTTCCCTGAAAAGGACATGGCTCCCGCCGTAAGCTCCCCTAAACGCGCAAGCTATCAACAATGGATGTACTTTGCCTCCGTCACTCTCGATACCGCGCAAGTACGTATTATGGTGATCGAAGACATTCCGGCCGGTGAAGTACAGAAAAAGAAGGAAACCCAGCTTCAAGCCGATTTACAGGATGCATGTGAAGCACTGGATCGCACTTTGTCACACTCTTCTTACTTGGTCGGAAACAAATTTACTGCCGCAGACATCTGCATTAGCTACCACCTGTACTGGTGCAAACTCTGGCCTGAACTCAATGGCGTGATTTCAAGGTTTCATCATGTTGAGGCCTATCTAGAGCGCATGAAGAATAGACCTGCAGCCTTAAAAGCACAGGTCTTCTCGTATGAAGGTTAACTGAGTGGCCAGAATGAATTAGTCTGGTATTTACCCTCATCTTATACTTGTTAAAACCCCTCAAGGCATTGTACTTTCCATCTCGGGGGCCCTTAGCTCAGCTGGTTAGAGCGGTCCGCTCATAACGGATTGGTCGTTGGTTCAAGTCCGACAGGGCCCACCAGAAATAAAAAACCTTTTTTCGCGGAAGCACGGCCCATCCATGGGCCTATTCAGTCATCCATGACAAACTTCGCGAAAAAAGGTTTTTTATTTTTGGGGTGGGGGCTAGATTTAAGCTGAAGGAATTTTAACTAAGTTTTTGGTGGTTTTAAGGACAAATGAACCCTCCTCGATTTACAGATCGAAATTTTGATATCATCCCGTACGAATCTATTCCCCTGAATAGAGACTGCTTTCTAATCAGTGATCGATACATTCCTGAATTTGAAGAAGAATGGCTTAAAACCTTTGCAAAAGTTCCGGAAGCGAAACCCTACGAAAAGTATATGGTCTCTTGGATAGCTATTGAAGGACGTACGAACCAATACTTAGAATTATCTATCTGCATTGATATGCATTCTCGTTTTCATGGAATGAAGAAACGATTACCACGCTCAGCCATAGAGACGTGTGTACATGTATTTAACTATGAAAAAAGATGCTACCTGTTTGTTAAGGATCAGTGGATCCAGGATTTTATTTCATCAAGTTACTCGGTCTTTGGACTGGTAGACGCTATCGGAATAAAAGACCTTTTGGCAAAAAATGGCGGAATTGATGCAAAAGGTTTAAACCAACTAAAGCAAGGAATAGATACAATAGCGAAGAAGTATTCCAATGTACTTTTTGTGTCCGCAGCTGATGGACTTCTACTAAAAACAAACTGGAAAATTAATGCAGAGATTTATGATTTTAATCCCGAACGTTTAATTTCGCTATTTGGTGATATTCGGGAGGTCTACAAAGAAGCAATTGATTGCGACGTTTATGGAATTTTTACCCAAGGTTATAACGAATATTCACATACTGACCTGTACCATATCTCGCCAGAAGGCAATCACTTAAACATTCACAGCTTAGGAACTTCTTTTACTCAATTATACGAAATTGAATCTCAAGTCCGAAAAAATCTGCGCGATGCTGTGCACGTTGGATGTGAGCTATACTTCGACAGAGATTTTGCAGTCGCGTTATGTGTTAAGGACTGCGCAAATATCGAGCTTACTGGCAAAGAATACCGTTTTGAATCTCGGCTGGCCCCACATGCCGATAATAGATATGTGACAGCAAAATATGAGGAGCTCAAAAAACACTCTCGTGGGCCATAAGTGGATGAACCATAACCTGCATTTTCTATGCATTGAAGCTTTCGACGATTGATTCGGTTGACGTCGGCTACGTTGCCTTAAGGTGCCTAAAGTCTTGAGGCAAAAGAGCTGTCTTTTTCAAAATTTTACCGGAGGCCATGTCCCTTCGAATAGACAATACCAGTTTGCCGACTGCCAGCTCTTTTTCTTCATCAGTTTTTTTCACACCCGTTCGAACCATCTCGAGGAAATCATAGGAGAGCTCAATAACCTCGTCGGGACAATACATCCAAGCAAGGTTCAGTTGTCTAAGAAACTCAGTTTTAAGACTATTGTCAATTGAATCGACATAGAACCCACGTAGGCCATCCAGTAAAGCCTGATAACGCTCTTCTCTGCGGGCACGCTCCTGAGCCT
>DBAE01000276.1 GCA_002291495.1 Bacteriovoracaceae bacterium UBA1018
CAGCTGAAAGTATCTTCTTCAAGGGCCGCCTAGGAGATCAAAGACTAGGGCAATGGGTAAAAACAACGGAAGCACTTGAAGAAGTAAAAGCCATCAGCACCCGTGGAAAAATAGAGTGTTTTGTGATCATGGGATGTGCGGACGATGAAGGTGTGGCACTTAACCGTGGTCGCAGAGGAGCTAAAGAAGGCCCAGATAGTATCAGAAAACATCTCTATAAGATGACACCACCGATGAATTTTGATTGGGAAAGAAAGATCGCTCTTTTTGATTTCGGAAATCTAGTCGCGACCCCTGATATTATCGAGACTCACCAACGTGCTCGTGAGATGGCAAAAGCTATTGCTGAGCTAGGTGCAACGGTGATTACTCTTGGAGGCGGCCACGATTTTGCTTATCCAACTTTCGACGGGTTTTCGATTGGAAGAAAACAGATGAAAAAGAAATCGAAACTTAGCCTTCTTAATGTGGATCCTCACTTAGACGTGCGCGAGCTTGAAAATAATCGCCCTCACAGCGGGACGCCTTTTAGGCAAATCATCGAAAATAAGGTGGTCGAAGGAAAGCGATTTACAGAATTTGGAGCGAGAGCTAACCGAAACGCTGCCAGTCACCATGAGTTTTGCCAGCGAAATAAGGTAAGTATACTCACTTTTGAAGAGCTCCGAAGTAAGAAAACAACACTCATCGAGTGCTTCGAAAAAGAGTTAAAGAAACTTGCTCGCTTAGGTGACACGGTAGGTGTCACCTTTGATATGGATAGTTGTTCTGAGGCTGAAGGCGTGAGTGCACCACCTGTCCTTGGATTTTCAGCTTGGGAGATGTGCCAGATGGCTGATCGGGTAGGGCGGGAAAAGAAGGTCAAGTTTTTTGAGATTGCTGAAGTAGCGCCTTCCTTAGATACGAACGAAAGAAGTAGTCGTATCGCTGCCGAAATGATCTATGCATTTCTGACCGCAAAAGCTCAGAGCTAAATCGACTACATACTCTCTGTATTTTGTGAGAGCTGTTTGGCTAGTGTAATAATCGTCTCACCATAAGCTTGGCTTCGATTGTATTCAAAGAGTGCTTGCTTGATGGAGGCGGGCTCGATATCCCAGCCATGCTCTTTTAGATAGCGGGCTACGCTGAAGATCGCGTCATCACCGTTATACAGATCAATAATCTTATCCCCATTGCCGTCTTCTGCCCACTTCAGATAACTCGATGGAATAAACTGAGGTAAACCAAAAGCACCTGCAAAGGAACCTTCTAGTTCAAAGACTTTGACTTTCCGATTGCGCTGCATTTTTTCGAGCGCAACGAGTTGTTCAATTGCCCACTTTGCTTTGGTCTTCGAACGTTCCTTTACCTTTTTAAGATCCGCAACGCGGTTAGGATCGTTGGCGGGGATCTCAGCCTTCATCGCTTTCAGAGATGATTTCACGATTTTAGGGTGATCGGCCATGGCGAGGTTGAGATAAACATTTGGGACGGACATGTCTCCAGTTTGTGTGCCCAATTTTGTTTCAACCCAAATCAGAGACGCGATAATTTCTCTGGGGATTTGGTATTTGAGTTGTGCCTTAGCAAATGTACTTTTGTGTTGATCGATAAATACTTGGCTTTTTTCTTTTGCAGAAGACGAGAGATGCCCTGAGTAATCAGCGGTCTTCCTGAAGCTCAAAACATTGAGCCTAATGACGTCTTCACAAATATCTGAATCTGCTTCTTTCAAAAGTGTTTTGATGAAAGATTTGCGCACTTTGAGCTTTTTCAGCTTGTTGGCGACATATCTGTAATCTGGTTTGGTGCATCCCCATGAAAGTGTAGGTGAGAGGGTGCTACCAGCAAACAGGAGTGCGATAAGAGGTAGAATGATTTGACGACGACCAGGAATCCGTTCCATGATTATAGTGTAATCCATGGAACAGGCTAATCATACTCATTTTCGCCTAGATGTATTAGATGGTCTGCGGGGTTTTGCCATTTTTCAAGTGGCGTGGCTTCATCTTTGGGAGCTATCCTGGCTCAGTTCAAATTTTGAAATTTTCGGAGTAACAATTCCACTTGATGTTCTGCCTGTTACGGGTGCCCTGGGCGTAGAATTGTTTTTATTTATCAGCGGGTTTTGCCTTTTCCATTCGTATGTCAAAACTTTAGATCAAGGCTCTCAGATACAAAAGATAAGCGACTATGCTTATCGTCGCATGATCAAAATTTTGCCGTCTTATTTATTGGCGATGCTGATCATACTGGTCTGTTTTGAACATCCATTCACATCTGTCAAAGATTATCTCTTTCAAATCTTTACGCATCTGTTCTTTATTCATAATTGGTTTCCAGAATCATATGGGGCGATTAACGGAGTGTTTTGGAGTTTAGGGGTTGAGATCCAGTTTTATCTGATTTTCCCTTTGGTCTGTTCGCTCTTCTTGAGAAAACCAGTTCTTGTTTTTCTGTCATTTTTTTGTGCATCGATGGCGTATCGTTATGCGGTTCATTCACTCTACCCAGATCAGATTACGTATTTGGTCAATCAGCTCCCAGGGTTTTTGGATTGTTTCTTAGGAGGGATGCTTTCTGCTCATTTAGTCAGAAGATTGTCCAAATCTCGTGTGAGAGAAGGATGGATGACTTTTATTGCATTGATTGCAGCGGTCGCATTTTTTGTTCTGATCAAAAATGGTTATGACACTCGTTACGAACAATCGAAAGATGTCTGGCGAGTGTATTACAGAGCACCTTTGGTTTTAATTTTTATTATTTTTACAGTATCGAGTTGTTTTGCTGTGAAGGTTTGGAAATCAACTCTGGCCAATCCAGCTGCGGTATTTCTCTCAACGATTTCGTATAATCTGTATATTTGGCATCAGTTCATTGCGCAGCGAATGTTCCAAAATCGTATACCGAGCGCAGTATCTCAAGACCCGCACCAAGATCCTCAGTGGCAGATGATCTTTATGGGGATCACCGCTGTTCTGGGAGTATTGATGGCTACATTGCTCACATATGGTTTTGAAAGACCGTTGCTCAGATTAAAGTCTCGTAATTCGGTATAGTTCTTTCATTACCTCACTGCGATGTACCGTGAACACCCATGCTGCTCGCTTCCAGATGATAAGACGATAGTTTGGCGTTATTTCGATTTTGCCAAATTTATGTCTCTACTTGATCGATCAGCATTGTTTTTTCCTTCTGCAAGGCAACTTGAGGATCCCTTTGAGGGTTCCCTACCGCTAGTTGAAAAGAAATGGGCTTTTCTGTCAGAAGGATCCTCGGGTTTTCGGAGACTACGTCGACAACTGATGATGATTAGCAGTTGGCATATGAATCAGGATGAGTCTTTTGCTATGTGGCGGCTTTATTCTAAGTCGGTTGAGGCGGTGGCCATTCAGACTACTCTGGGTCGGCTCAAAGAAAGTTTCAGATTTGAAGCCTGTTACTCTGTCCATATTGGTCAAGTTGAGTATCTCGACTACACACAAGATAAACTTGAAAGCCGGCACCACCTGGCTCCATACCTTTGCAAACCTAAGCCGTACGCTTATGAAAACGAGATTAGGGCGATCGTCGATCTATGTGACGAAATGCAAATTAAAGAAGGGGCTTCAATGGATGTTTTAAAACGGCATCCTTTACTCAACGACGCACTCAATCAGGATGGTGTCTATGTACGTACCAATCTCGAGACTCTGATTGAAGGTCTCTACGTATCGCCGAGCGCCGGAGGCTGGTTCCTGGAACTGGTTCAGTCGATGCTGAAACGTTTTA
Source organism: Bacteriovoracaceae bacterium UBA1018 (assembly GCA_002291495.1). Taxonomy (GTDB): domain Bacteria; phylum Bdellovibrionota; class UBA1018; order UBA1018; family UBA1018; genus UBA1018. Next base: position 3,754 of record DBAE01000276.1, read on the forward strand.
AAATTGAACTTGAGCCGAAACACTCGGTTCTAACTGTCCCACCTCATTATTAACCTTCATTCTTCAATGGGTGGAATTTCGCTAGGTTGCTGAGGAGTGATTTCAGGCGAACTCCCGGGCATGATTTCGGTATTTGGGCTGCTCGGTACAATCTCCGGATTATTGGTCGAAGGCACGACTTCAGGGCTCTTCACCGGATAGATCTGGGGGCGCTGTTCCCGGTCCGGTTGAATTGAAGGATTGGGGACTTTCGGTTTCGGCAATGGTTGTGCGTTAGAAGTTTTCATACCTTGGCTCAAATGCAAAAAACGCTCTAACTCCCGGAAGCGATGTTTAAGGCATGTCTTCTGCAGACGACGTCGATGGGTGCACTCCATGGAAATCTACATCAGCGGTCTCTATTGTGGTTCAAGTCCAGCCTCAGGCGTTGGAGTGATCCGCAGCTTGAGACGAGCATACCCAGACGCTAAGCTGATTGGAGTCGACTATTCTGATCGCAGTTCAGGAATTCATTGTCCGGAGTTGGACGATGTCTGGTTGCAGCGTCCGTGGAAGGATCTCAACCTCGATCGATATGCCGAAAAAATAGAAGAAAAATTAGCTGGCGGTGCGTATTGGTTGTCGTGCCTAGACGTGGAGATTCATTGGGCTGCAAATAGCTTGAGTGCAAACGATCGATTTTTAGCTCCATCTTTTTCTGCTTTGTCGCAGACAAGCAAACCAAAAATTTCCTGCCATCAGGAACTAGGTCTTGCCCTGCCGCCTTATATTGAATTGACCCATTCTGATGGAGAGCTCCATCGATTTTGTCGCGAGTACGGATGGCAACTGTGGCTGAAAAGTGCCTATTTCGATGCAAAATGGGTCAACAGTTGGGCAAACCTCAACGTCCTTCGAAAAAATTGGATGAAGGCTATGCCACAAGCCAAGCTCTTTTTGCAGGCTCACGTGCGTGGGTATGAAGAGTCGATTTGTTTTGTAGCCGTCCGAGGTGAGCTCATCTCTGCTGTCAAAATGTCTAAGAGAGATGTCACTGAAAAAGGCAAAACTTGGGCTGGTGAAATCTCGACGCCTAATGCTCGTGAGATAGACGCTCTTAAGAAAGTTGTTGCTAGCTTGGATTGGACAGGGGCAGGCGAAATTGAAATGATCCGAGATCTCGAAGACCGCGGGTGGATCATGGAAATTAACCCGAGATTTCCAGCATGGATTTATGGATCAACCTTAGCTGGTCAAAACTTACCTGCCCGATTGATCGAAAAAGTAAGCGGTCATGAACCTGAAGTTGAAAAGTTTGAGTCCAATCAATTTACGAGGCTGGTATTAGAGGTGCCGGTTAAAAAAGGTCATGCGCTCGTCCCGATGCTCCAACCTGGTCTGTATGCACCCGCTCTTGATAAGCACCATCAAGCTGGGGCCCTTAATCTCCCGTTTGATTCGAGTACAGAAACATCGGAATTGAAAACGACAAGCCAAGATAAAGTTTCTGACACGCTAACGAAAGCGCTATCTCAAATTGATTTAACAAAAGTTGAAACTCCAAACTGGATTTACTTTCCGGAAGTAGCTGAAGCTAACTTTTCTAATCTCGCTCTCATTGCAAAGGAGCTCTGTAGAGATGGTGTTCAGGTAAAACCTGCTTACAGCTTCAAAACTAATCCAGATCTATCTTTCGTCAATTTGGCCCTGAAGTACGATATGTTGGCTGAAACCATCAGTAAGAAAGAAGTTCAACACGCCATCCAACAAGGCTTTCGATCGGATCAAGTAGTACTGAATGGACCGGGAAAGGTCTGGCCAAGAAATATCGATGATCAGAAGGTGAACTGCCTCTTTGCCGATTCGATTGAAGAGTTGGAGTCCATCGTTTTTAAATCTCAAGGCGGTGTGAAGTACGCTGAAGTGATTGGTATTCGGATTAAACCGCCCGGACTACACTCCAGATTCGGAATTTCGCTCGAACGGTTTAATGATTTTGAAAGAGTAGCAGAGCTGCTTTCTCAACTCCCCGAAGGGCAGAAAATAGGCTGCCATTTCCATATTGCTAGCAGCACGTTAGGTGTCAGATTGTGGTGGTCCACATTTAATACGCTTCTGAGAATCTGCAGAAGTATTGAGCTTGTCTCGAGTCGAGCGATCTCTGTGCTCGACTTAGGAGGCGGATGGTTTCCGGATGATTTCGGCTCAGTTTTCTTAAATCAAATGCAAGAGGCAACCTCAAAGGCAAAACAGGCACTACCCAAGTTAGATACGGTGATATTTGAACCCGGTAAAGCCCTCACTCAAGAGTCAATGGCGTTGGCCGTCGAAGTTCTCGAAGTTAGAAATGGTAGAGATGGCGCTCTGGATTTAGTCATAGATGGCTCGATTGCTGAGNNAGTTATCCTCACCGCATTTTCTTTCAGGAGACAGCAAATAAAACTTGGCGCCTACTCAGTAGAGGCGATGGAAGAATTTTAGGACGAATCTGTATGGAGGATGACCTCATCGCCATAGGGATAGAAATTCCGAAAGAGATCAAATCAGGTGATAAGCTTCTCATTTGCGATGTTGGAGCTTATGAAAGGAGTATGTCCTATGTCTTTGGACAAGGAGTTAAGTTGGAAAAGGCAGCCTCCTTCTGAGCTCGCCCATCATGGAAGTAAATGTTGTGAAGCGGCTAAGAGCTGGTTTCTAGCTCAGGATCTACTTATGGATGTTGTGCAACCTGAGCAAGGAAAGTGGGCGGGTCCAACTTGGATCAAAGATCAATTTGAGTGGGGACCAAATTTATGGCCGCTCCACTGGTGTGAAGCAGTTCGCTCTAAGACCCTCGATTGCGGGGCGCTCTCGTGCCTAAGTCGAGCCATTTATTCTGAGCGCGGATTGCAAACAGCTAGCGTGCAGCTCATTCAGCTTTTTTGTCAAAACTATACTGAGCATTGGCGTATAGGATGGAAATCGGGTGCTGGTTTCTTTGACTGGCTCGATCGTGAGCGAGTTTATCATGAAGTGGTTGGTCTAATTACTGATGATCATCAGCTTAAGCTTTGGGATCCTAGCTACGGCTTTTGGCTTTCCGATAAACAAGCACAAGGGCAGGGCTCAATCACTCATATTCGAGTCAGTAAAATTAAGGCAGATCTGGGTAAGGCTCCTTTACTCTGGGGAGCAAGGGAGCTTTACCCAGAAGTGTGGAATGAGCTATTCACTGATAACAGGATGGATCACATAAGTCGGCTTGCCGGGTAAGTCCTCGTGCAAACCTGATTGAGCTGGAGCAATCACGGGAAGATTAATCCAAGGGTCCATCCACTGGCCATCAGGGGTGCGTACAATAAAGTGCCCAATAGGGTGCTTTTTGGACCGACCTAAAAAAACGATAGTTCCAGGAACATCTAAGTATCGCTTATGAGGCGTCTTAAATTTTGAAAACTGGTAATTTAGGCCATATTTTTTTAATACATCAACAATTTCAGAACAGTAATATCCACGCTTAAACGCATGATCGGGTCGAGCAAATGAGTTGAGCGCTTTTTTATATGGCACGCCTAATACGTAAGCCACACAAGCGACTCCACACCCTGCCCCATGTTCTTGGGTAACAGATAGTCCNNTTATCCATTAGTTTTACTCCTACTTTTTCTCTCAATTTACCGCTGCTTCCATGAGCGGCTGACCAAAGGATAAAAGTTGTTATTTTATATTCAAGAAACTTTTATAGCTGGTTGCTTTAAATAGGCCTGTTCTCTGCATAGAGATGCGGAATGGTGAATCAAGGCAATAGACTGGTTGCTCGACCTGCATTTTTAACGGCCCTTTGCGTGGGAGGAGTGGGTTTAGCGTGGTATCTCGTTCAACGGCTGAAACAAAAGGACTATTCCGAAAGGAAGATTGCTGAGCCGCTCAACGAAAGAAACCCGCTTTCTGACCCGCCGTCTTTCCATCCAGATGCTAGAAATCGTGTCGACGAAGCGTCTTGGGAATCATTTCCGGCAAGTGATCCTCCCGGCTGGTAAGTTATTTCACGACATTATGCCCCATGAGGGACTCGATCACTACTGAGCTCAAGATATGGGCTGTGACGGGTAATGAGGATAGATCTTTAAGAACTCTATTTGGCCCTACACATTGTCTCGCTTGTTTAAGTTCTGCTTCNNGCATTGGGCGAGATCAGACATAGAGCCCATTTGGAGTTTAGTTTGCGGTAGCTCAACCTTCAGCGATTGGATCACTGCCTCTGCCAAAGTTGAATACTCCTGTGCGGAGTTTAATAAGACGAACAGCTCAGGTACTTGGTCCAGGCATGTGGGCCAGTGAGGGATAAAAATAAGCTCCATGACATTATCTTCGGAGTCNNGCGGATACACGGTACAAAGTTGTTGGAGTCGGCCGTAAAGCTCGTCCACGTCGGCGGGACTTGAAACGGTGATTCCAAAGTGTTCGGGATGAGTCTGATAAGTCTTAATTTCTTCTGTTGAAACAGAACCATTGGGCTGACGCTTCAAAACCAAGCTTAACGTGGTCCCATGGAGAGTGATCATGGCCCAGTCTGCGTCTGATACATGATAATCTTGAAACTCAAAACAACGCTTGTAAAAATCGAGCGCTCTTTTTAAATCATAGACGCCGATTGCAGCATGTCTTACTCCAGTAAACTTTGCNNCATGTATGCTCTCCTGCGTGATCAACTCTAATCGATTTTTAAGGACCTGTGGTAGGGTGAATTATGGAAAATCAAGTAACGGACAAAAGCGGTAGTCTCTTTCAAAAAGCACTTTCCTTGGTTCCAGGAGGCGTGCACTCGCCTGTGCGCAGTTTCAAAGGTTTACACACGACACCTAGGTTTATTCAGAGTGCAAAAGGCGCGTATGTCCAGGATGTAGACCAGAAACAATATATTGATTTCTGTATGAGCTTTGGTCCGTTGATTTTGGGTCACCGATATCCCGAAGTCGAAGCAAAGTTACAAGAAGCGTTACAAAGAGGCTGGAGTTACGGAGCGTGTGAGCCTTATTCGCTCGAGTTAGCAGATTTTATTATTTCTCGCATTCCGTTTATTGATCAGATTCGATTTGTGAATTCTGGAACCGAAGCGGTGATGACCGCAGTTCGATTGGCGAGAGGGTATACAGGACGTCATAAAATCATTAAATTTAATGGTTGTTACCATGGTCACCTAGATTCGATGTTGATTAAAGCTGGATCAGGCCTAGCCGGAACTGCCGAAGCCTCATCGAAAGGAGTACCTCCTGGCACTGCTCAGGATACGCTTATCGTTGAGCTCAATAACTTGGCCGAGTTAAGCCAATGTTTTAATGAGCACCCTGGCCAAATCGCAGCAATCATTATTGAGCCACTGCCTGCCAATAATGGTCTGTTGGTCCAAGATTTATCATTTCTTAAAGAACTCAGAAAACTCTGTGATCAAAATCAATCCCTCCTCATCTTTGACGAAGTTATTTCAGGATTTAGGGTTGAGTTTGGCGGCATGGCGACTCACACGGGGATCAATCCAGACCTCGTGACCTATGGAAAGATTATTGGCGGGGGTTTGCCTGTAGGAGCGGTAGCAGGCAGAAAAGAAATCATGCAGTTCTTGGCGCCAGTCGGGCCAGTCTATCAAGCTGGAACCTTGAGTGCTAATCCTTTAGCAATGGTGGGGGGGCTAGCGACTCTGCAATGCTTAACGCCCGAATTTTATTCTAAACTAGAAAGTTATTCGGAATCTGTTGTTTCGATTTTTAATTCTTGGTTAAAAACACAAGACCAATTTAAAAATCTCCAAATCTTGCGTAAGGGTTCCTTGTTCTGGATTGTACCGACTGACCAAAAGATCAAAAACATTAAAGAGATCCCTGCTGATTTAGCGAAACGCTTCTATGATCTCTTCAAGGCTCTACTCGATAAAGGTATCTATCTCGCGCCAAATGCTTACGAGATTGGATTTATTAGTATTGCACACGACGAAAAGGTTCAAAACGATCTCAAGGATCGGCTTTTTAAATAGATAATTAAGTAAATGCGCTGATCTGTTTTGAGATCGCATGAAATCGTATGAAATCGCAATGGATCAGCGCATTTTAAGATCAACTAGCCGATTTTTCTTTTAAGGTCGCTAGCTTTATCTTTTAACTTTTCTGTCAATGACTCGTCTGACTGAGATCCATCAGTTCTAAGTCCGAGACCTTCATCCACTTGTACATCTTCTTTGCGGACTTGTCCGACGACAGGTCTCTCAACCTCGTGAGATTCTTTCTTGATGCGAACTTCTTCTTTGAGGACAGGTCGTTTTGAAATCTCGATTTCTTCTTCGCGGATTGGGATCGTTATGTCCTGCTCCTTAAACGCTTCGGTATCATCCACTGAGCTTGCGGTAAATCCGGCCGAAGAGGCGTCCACTCTTTCAATGCGGACCTCTTCTCGTCTGACTGGTACGGTAAAGTGCTTGTCCTCAACGCGCACAGTTTTATGAACGCGAACACGGCCCACTTCTCTCATTCCTCGTTTGTGGGCTTCGAGCTCTTCTTCACGTACAGAGATATTGACGTCTTTATCGATGTCGGAGGTACGATCAACACTCGGTGATTGATAACCCAATCCGCTGGTCTCGTTACTGGTCGGGTTGTTGTTCACCAATGAGAGGCGATCAGGCATGCCTACGCCGTAATCACTCCACTGATTCGTGTCGCTTGTGTCATTAGCGTATTGGCCACTGCCATAGACTTGGTCATATTGTTGCTCAACTAGATGAGTGCCCCATTTGAGATAAATATCTTCGTTAATGTCGCTGATCTGACTAAAGTCAGCGCGATACTCTTTTGGAAAAAAAATACCTTTCTCAATCATAAATCCGGTGTCGTCTACAGAGACTACTTTACCCAGTTTGTCTCCATCAGCACTGCGGACAGTTGTTCCCACAATAAGATCTGTTTTCTGCATATCGTCTCCTTAATTTTGGTGATGCGAGATGGAGGTGCAATACGCAGACCGGCTTGGTCGAGCGACTCAATGTCAGGTCTACAGCGAGTGACCTAGTGACAAAGAAAAGATTAAAACAGTGAGAACAAAAAGAGTGATGCAACAGTAGACCCAGTCTTTTTGGCGAAAAAATAAGTATACGGTGAATGCTACTCTTATGATTGGTAAGGCAATCAAGCTGAGTAAGCCCAGTGAGATAATTGCCTGAGAATCAAATGCAGGAAGTTGCACTGTGAACTGTTCGACTGACTTGGGCACCGTGTCTTCGATTATGCGGCCACTTAAAAGTTCAGTAATCTGTTCTTGTGAAGGGAGTCCCATAAAAAGACCAACTAGGACTATCGATCCTGAAAGGTAGACGCCTATTCGGAGTATTTGTGCGATCTTTGTTTCAGAGTCTGCCAATATTTTTTCTGAATGATTCATAACGCTTTGAGCCCCATCTGAACTGCCACAAGGAGCAAAACCACTACAAATATCTTGCGAATGAATACAGTGGGCAGCCTGACCATTATTTTTGTTCCAAGAGTGGCTCCTACAAGCACGCCTAAGCAAACGGGGGCTGCAATTACAGGCAAAATATCTCCCCGCATAAAATAAGTTCCAGCGCTCGTTGCTGCCGTCACTCCAATCATAAAATTCGAAGTAGCCGAAGAAACTTTAAGAGGGATTCCCATCGCCATATCCATGGCCGGTACTTTGAGCACGCCACTGCCAATTCCTAATAGTGCAGAAATGACCCCTGCTCCGAGCATGAGGATAAATCCAGTGAATGCTCTATTTACCGTGTAAGAAGTGATTTTGCCGGGGTGCTCTGGATAGGCTGAGCTGAGTCTTAAGCGAGCCGATAAGCCTTGGGGAGGATTTTGAGTGACCTGCTTAGGGTGCTGTTTTCTAAACATCATTGAGGCCGAGTAAAATAATAGGAGAGAAAAAAATAAAAAGACCAGACGCTGAGGGACATGCGTGGACAAGACTGCCCCAAGGAGCGCCCCAAGCGAAGTAGCTATTTCTAGAAACATCGCGATTCGAATATTTGTCATGTGATTTCGAACGTAGGCCGCCGCCGAAGCCGATGACGTGGCGATGACGGAAATAATGCTAGCACCGATCGCATATCGAAGATGAACCCCGAAGAGCAGAGTCAAACAGGGTACAATCACGATGCCGCCGCCTAAGCCCAGTATCGCGCCAAAGATCCCAGCAATCACTGAGATACTGAAAAGTACGGCCTCAAATATCAGTGGGTGAGTTAGCCAAGTTTGAAATGAAGTCATTGTGTTAAAGCATCTATCTCACAAATTTAGAATGTGAGATAGGTTGTTTGGTGAACGAATTGTACGACTTATGGATTGTTGGTGCAGGTTCTCTCGGGCTGCAGATTGCGATCCAGTATAAGAAATTATTACCCGACGCCCAAATTATGGCAGAGACCGCAAGTACTGCGCGACATGAAACGCTCCGTGCGAATGGATTAGGGGTAAGTATCGCAAACGATCCTTCATTCAGTCGTCTTAAAAGTAAATGCGTCGTTTATGCGGTGCCACCTTCTCATATTGAAAAAGACTTGAGCTCACTGAAGAGAGCATTAT
>DBAE01000093.1 GCA_002291495.1 Bacteriovoracaceae bacterium UBA1018
GAGACGGTCAATGCAGGATTCAAAATTGGACTCAGCAATATGGGAGTAAAATATGCGAGCTCTCCGTATACTGAGTACACAAACTGGACGATCGACGGGTATCGCGACTGCTACTATATCTATTTCATCACATTGTTTAATGATGCTTCTGCTAGTCCGAATGCACGACTAGCTCAGAACGATGATCCAAATATTGAGATTGTTCCCCTAAAGCAGGTTGCGAACTCAAATCAACGCGTCGATGGAAAAACATTTGCGGCAGTTTCCAAGTTTGATGTCTTAGGGCATTTTGCTAAGACACACGGATTTGCTAATCGAGATGCCTACAAGGCTTTCCTAACTAAAATCGAAGTTGCAGGACGTACTCAGCAAAAACTCAGCAAAGCCGACGAAATCAAACTTTTTCGTCTCCGAAAGGATATGAAAAAGTTAGTCATTGCAAACCATCAGCGTGCTGAAAAGATCAACTCTCTCATCGGCAAACCTGGCGCTACACAACTTGAATATGCAAAAGCCTACCACGTCGCATTTAATGCGGCTCCCGGAGATATGGGCAAAAAGGCACTTTCGATGGCTAAGTTTGCAGAGAGCCTAGACAAAAAGAACGGCAAAAATAAGTAAGCGTCTAAGAACTAAGAAGTCTAACTCAAACAAAGCCGGGAAGCTGATAGCTGCCCGGCTTTTCGTTTTTACCTATGACGTTTTTTGAAAGTCTTGGTCTGTTATTTTTTCTGTCGTTTTTTCTGTCGCTTCTTTTGTGGCCGCCTGGGAGTCCTCTGCAATCTCAGTCTTTAGCCCTGGCTTTCTAAAACGACTAAACGCGTAGTAGCTGGCATATCCGGCAAGCCCGATTAGGCTGCTTACCCCTACTCCCGTTTTAAGAACCGTACTATTTCTTACGATCCATTCTTTAGCTTTTTGGAGCCCTGATTCACTTTCCATTTGATCCATTGCCGTCTCCTTTACGGATTTTGCTTAGGATTCGGCGGCAGCGTCGCTGATGACAGCTTCATTTCGTTCGATCTTAGCTCGTTCGCTTAGGTCCTTGATCCAAGCGCCCATGAGCTCCCGCTCTTTCCTCGCATTGATCTGACGAACTNNCTCCTTGGCAAGCTGCGAAAGGTCAGGTTTTTTTGATTCCGTGACGAGTGCTACGACTTTGCCTGACGGCGCGTCATAAACCTTAGCCTGACCACCATTCTCGGCATCGATCGGAGACTTCGAAGCAAACGCATCATTTAGGATGGGTTGAGGATCATTCACCCCTGGAATTGAGGCCTGAACGGAAATGAGGTTAGTATTCTTAACCTCTAGTCCATGCGGCTTCAGCAGGGCATTGATCTTTGGATCGGCCGACTTTGAAGCAGTCAAAAGAGGTTGGATCTGCCCGGCCAAAGTCTCTGCAAGCTTTCGAGTCTCATCCGACTTTTGGGCCGCTAAGATATTACGAGCGATGGTTTCTTTCACCTCGTCAAAGCTCTTACCTTTATAGGTGGTATCTTTTTCTTGTTCATAGCGATTCTTCACCAGGTTGGCTTGTGTCTCCACAGCCAGGTATTTCTTGATTTCAGCTGGATCCACTTTTACACTTTTTGACAAAACATCAGTCGATAGGACGACATACTTAATGTTACGTTTATCGTTCGTTCGTTTAAACTCTTCGGTCAGCTCAGCTTCCGACACCTTCACTCGGTCTCGCAGGTACTCTGACCACTTTTGAAGAGATAGATCTTCGCGAACAAGCTTCTCGAAACCGCCTGGATTAAGATTATTTGCGGTGATTACATTTTTGTAAGTGATGGGATCAAATTTGCCATCTTTTTGAAAGGCCGGGATCTGTTGGATCTGGTTTTTTACTTCTTCATCGCTTGCTACAATTCCAGAATCCTTAGCAGCTTGAATCATGAGCTTTCGATTCACAAGCTCGTTGAATACACCTTCTTTGATGCGGAAAGCCTTGAGCTGAGCTTCGTTGAAAGCTCCGCCGCCTAAGTTTTTGAACATTTCAACTCTGCGGGTGTACTCGCGGTTAAATTCAGAAAGAGTAATTCGTTCACCATTCACGATGCCGGCTACCGCGCCCTCATGTAACCCTTTTGTTGCACCTGGGGTAAAGACGCCCGTAAACAAAAAGACCAACACGATGACAGAGATGATTCCTCCGACAATGATTGGACCAAATTTTTCTCGCATCGATGTAATCATGAGGTTTCCCTTTCTAACTAACTTGCAACTTACACATGACCTCAGTACGATCATGACTGTGCCGCAAAATCAAAACCTAGTCGTTCTTAATATGCTTGAGACTATATGATTAAATATCTGAAAGAATACAGATTTTATATCATCCTTTTTCTTTTTCTTCTGATCCCAGTGATCGCGATCGATACGTCAAATCGAGCACCTCGAGACTATCGTTTATACGATCGAGTGATCCTTGGAATTACGTCTCCCATTCAAACTGCCATCAGCTGGTCGCTGGAGCAAATTGTATCTGGAGTTCAGAACTATATTTATCTTCTCCATACCCGACGCGATAATTTGGCTCTTATTGAAGAGAACCGCAAACTCCTCAATACGATTTCTGGACTACAAGAGTCACAAAATGAAAACATTCGCTTGAGAAAGCTACTCGGATTTCAGGAAAAGTACCGCTTTGAAAGCGTGGTGGCCCGCGTCATCGCAAAAGATGTTTCCACTGAGTTTCGTGCCATTCGAATTAATCGAGGTGAGAGCTCAGGAATCCAAAAGAGTATGGCGGTTGTCACTAACGAGGGTGTGGTCGGCCGAGTCCTTCGAACCACCAAGACTACCGCCGATGTCGTTACTGTTTTGGACCTGCTTTCTGCCGTGGACGCAATCGCTGAACGATCTAGAGCTCGAGGGATTGTCGAAGGTAAAACAGATGAAGTTTGTCAGTTAAAGTATGCTTTGCGAACCGATGATATTGTTCCTGGCGATACCCTGATCTCCAGCGGTTTAGGAGGGATCTTCCCCAAAGGCATTCCAGTAGGCACGGTTTCAGCGGTAAACAAAAAGATGTTCGGAATATCGCAAGAAGTTGAAGTACGCCCGAGCGTCGATTTTTCCAAACTTGAAGAAGTCCTAGTGGTCACAAAAACCGAGACCGAAGTACTGCCGAAAGAAACTTCGCGAGAGATCAGTAAAGAGATCGTTAAAGAAAAAGCAAAAGAGCCAGTCAAAGAAGCTGCGAGAGGTAATCATACGTGACCCGGCTGATTCTGAGCGCGCTCAATGCCCCAGCTTTCGTTTTGCTTGTGGCAATTGCAGTAGCGATCCAATCCTCCCTATTTAATTCTTACCCGCTCCTCTACTTCCAACCCGATGTAGTTTTGATTGCGGTAATTTGGTGTTCATTACGACGAGATTTTACCGAAGGCGGGATTCTCACGCTGATCTTTGCAAATATTGCCGAGATTCACAGTGGATGTCCCTCAGGCCTTTTTATGATTTCTTATATGACAGTATTTTTACTCGTCAAAGGTGCAGTTCGGCTCTTTGTCATTCCAAACCTCTCGTCATTAATTATTCTAACTCTAGCAGCGTCTATCTATTGGAAGTTTGCGTGTCTAGGGGTGATCTATTTAATGGGCCTCGCAATGAATCAGTGGAGACATACTTTGCTCTTTGCTCTGCCTGGTGCAGTGGTTGTCGGTGTCACAGGGATTTGGCTGTATCGATGGTTAAATAAATTTGACTTAGTTACTTATAAAAACGCTCGCGCACGTCAAGCTCTTGAAGATGAAATGCAGCTCGACCAGGAAGCTTTTTAAGCAACGCATTTGAGAGATTGAGGAAGTTCAGTCATGGCATTTTTAGGTCAAGAAGAACAAATCAGAGAGTTTCAGGACCGCTTTAAATACCTCAACTTTGTCGTATTTATTGGACTCGGACTTCTGGTCTCGCGTTTGATTTTCCTACAAGTTCTTAATGGCGATAAAATGCGCCATTATTCGGAAGAAAATCGAATTAAGCGGGTTAAGATTGCTGCTCCACGTGGAATGATTTTCGATCGCAATCGCACTTTGCTGATCGATAATCGCCCGGCTTTTGATCTTGAAGTTATCCCTCAATACTTAAAAGAATCTAAGCAACAGGCTCAAGTCATCTCACTTCTCTCTAAGCTCATTCACACACCTGAAGAAGAGATCTATGACACTTTAAAGAAAGCGCGCGGCCAACCTTCTTTCATGCCAGTCAAAATCAAGTCTGATTTGACTCGCGATGAAGTGGCGGNNGTCCAAGTCGAACAAGAAATTAAAAGAACAAATATTTACGGGGACGTTGCAGCTCACCTGCTTGGTTATATCGGCGAGGTCAACTCCATTGAGTTACCGACGCTCAATAAAAAAGGCGAAAACTATAAACTGGGTGATAGCATCGGCAAATTCGGTTTAGAGCAAAAGCTAGAAAACATCCTTCGCGGTACTGACGGGGAAAGACTTCTCGAGGTCGATGCACTTGGCCGAACTAAGCTCGAAAAAGGCAAAGGCCGCGTTCTTTCAGAAAACCTAGAAAAACCTGCAATTCCAGGTAAGAACCTCATCCTCACCATTGACCAAGATCTTCAGTTGGCTGCTACACAGGCCTTTGCAGATAAGATTGGTTCGCTAGTAGCGATTGATCCACGAAATGGCGCAATCTTAGCCATGATTTCACGACCGTCCTTTGATCCGACTGCATTTTCGCGTGGGATCCCGGCAGCGCTTTGGTCCAAACTCTTAGCCAATGAAAATCGTCCACTTCGCGACAAAACTATTCAAGATCACTATTCTCCGGGATCTGTTTTTAAGATTGTGACGGCAATTGCGGGTCTTGAAGAAGGTGTGATTGACGAAAACACCCGCATCGGTTGCTCTGGATCGATCCGGGTTGGTAATCGAACTTACCACTGTCACTCCAAGCACGGACACGGTGACGTGAATGTCGTTACAGCAATCACCAAGTCTTGCGATATTTTCTTTTACCGGGTTGCACAAAAGCTCAAGAGTGTCGACGATATCGCTAAATGGGCCGTCCATCTGGGTCTAGGCAGAAAAACCGGAATTCATCTCGCACGCGAAGTTCCTGGTTTGATTCCCACTGAAGCCTGGAAAAAGAAACGTTTTAACCAGCCTTGGAATGCGGGTGAGTCTCTTTCTGTCGCCATTGGGCAAAGTTTCGTACTCACTACTGCTCTCCAACTTGCCAATCTTTATGCATCAATCGCAAACGGAGGCACCCTCTACAAACCTTATTTAGTAAAAGAGGTAGAATCCTTTGAAGGAAAAGTCCTCGAGACTACTTCAGCTGAGGCGATCGATCAGACCCGCTTAAGTCCTAAGACCTATGAACTCATTAAGCAAGGCCTCTGGGGCGTTGTGAACACTCAAGCGGGCACTGCGTATTCTCAAAGACTTCCGGGAATGGACTTTATCGGCAAAACTGGAACTGTTCAGGTCATCCGATTGGGCGCGGATAAGATTTATCAAAAGTGTGAAAACATGAAATTCAGGGAACGCCACAACGGGGTTTTTGCCGGCTTTGCACCCGCTAAAGATCCCGTCATTGCAGTTGCGGTCATCGGTGAGCACGCATGTCATGGCTCTTCTGGTGCTGCTCCAATCGCGCGAGCAGTGATCAAAACTTACTTAGAAAAATACTACCCCGATCTCTATGGCGAGAAAGCACTAGCAGCTCGACTTAAGATGCAGGGTCAAGCACTCAAAGTAGATCGTGTTCTATCGCCTTCTGAACGAGAAGACGTAGTACCAGTCGACAATGAAAACATCCCGGCCGCTGCAGGAGGACCTGTTCCACTGCCGCCCTCGCCCCATGACGGAGACGACGAATGACCCATACCTCGATGGAAAGCCCTACACCCTTAGAAGAAGGCACACTTCGCGTCGGGATGTATGATGAAGAGCTGAAAAAATTTAACTGGAACATGCTACTCCTACAGTTGATCCTTTTCGGTGTCGGTATGTGGAACTTGATCAGCGCCACAGGAGTCGAAGACAAGTCCATGGGACTTTATAAGACTCAGCTCCTCTGGTTCGGGATCGGCATGGCCCTTACTGCGCTGATTCTACTCATGCACTATTCGGTGCTTTCGCGTCTGGCATATTTTATCTACTTCGCCAATGTACTTTTGCTTGCGGCTGTTTTGGTCGCTGGTAAGGCAAACCTAGGCGCGAAGCGATGGATCGGCTTTGGTGGACTACGCATTCAGCCTTCCGAATTTATGAAGATCTCGATGGTCATTTGTCTCGCCAAATACTTCGAATCGGATCGAACGGTAGGAGGTTACGGTCTTAAGGATCTCTTACTACCCACACTTCTTGTAGCGGTTCCGGCCGCACTCATTATGCTTCAACCTGACTTGGGAACAGCGATGATCATCTTGCTCACCTATGGAAGCATGATGCTCTTTATTCGGATCAAGCCTCAGACACTAGTGATTTTGGCAACGATTGCGGCGGTCACGATGCCGCTCGCCTACAAATTTGCGCTCAAACCTTATCAGCGTCAGCGTATCATTACCTTCATTGATCCAATGAGCGATCCTAAAGGCTCAGGGTACAACTCCATTCAGTCGATGATTGCAGTGGGAAGTGGCCAGCTTTTTGGAAAAGGTTATCGCCAAGGAACCCAGAGTCAGCTGAACTTTCTGCCTGAGCATCATACAGACTTTATCTTTTCGGTCTTTAGTGAGGAGCATGGATTTATCGGATGCATCTTGCTTGTGGTGCTCTACATGATCTTTCTCTTCAATGGGCTGTCCGTGGCGTATCAATCCCATGACAAGTTCGGGGTCCTATTGACGCTAGGCATTATGACTATCTTTTTCTGGCACATCTTCGTGAATATGGGAATGGTCATGGGCATGCTCCCGATCGTCGGGGTCCCCTTACCGTTTCTCAGTTATGGGGGATCCTCGCTCATGACTTCCATCATCGGGGTTGCGATCATTACGAACGTGGCCAATAAGAAGTTTATGTTTTAGGAAATACGGTGCAGTTTTAAACGCCGAACATCGTGTTCGCCCGTTCCCACGCTATCGCCATCCTGGCTTCGCGTGGGAAACGTTTTAAACTGCACCAGTATTTCTTGAGTCGAAACCCGTTTTCAAAAATGAACTTCGCTTGGGATAGAAGCCAGACCCTGCTAGTCGACCTGAAGTATCCGCGCACAAGGCGAAAGAGACAAAACTTCCGGCCGCTGATAGATCTGAAGCGGAGTGAGTTTTCCATTTTTTAGAAACGACCCTAAATCTCAGAGGTTCTCCAGAGAACCTCTAAAAATCCAAAAACTAAGGCGTCACTTCAATGAGCTTTAAGATTTCGCTGAGCGATTGATCAGGAAATAAGGCCTTGAGTTGGCCTGCAACTTCAGTCGAGTTAGGCTTAGAAACCCATTGACCCAGATCGATGGTTTCATGGCGCGAAAGGAAAGCTTGAGCTCCTTCGGCATCATTACTGAACCAACTCTGAATCATCTCTTTTTTTGCAGGAACGATAAATCGAATGGATGGGTACGCATGAATGAAATGCTGGTACGCTGCCGAATGGGCAATTCCACTCATATCCAAAATTACAGTATAGTTCTTTCCTTCAACTTCAGGGATCGAGTCGAAAATTCGAGCGAGATAACCGAACTGAAGGGAATAGGTGTAAGAACCGACCACACTGCTATACTCGACCTGAGTCATTCCAGGCGCATCAGTATTCGGAGCGGTGATTCGAATGACGGGTTTATTCTGCGCCGATATGGATTTCATGAGTAGCTTAAAACCAAGTGAGCTTTCATGATCATCATCGTTAAAAACGAGAAGTGACTGCTTACTGCCCTCTTTGGAAAGTACGTGGTCGATCAGAGGACGCACTTTTTTATAAAGTTCTAGATCTCCGGAAGTAGCGTTGGCGATTTCCGCTGGTTTGGTCATCAGCCAGACTTGTTTTTGTCTTTCCAATGCATAACTACAGGTCGAGTAGGCCCGATTATAATCAGCCCAGATTTGCTTGGCTTGCGCTATCTTGCCAGCATCGATTGGAAGGCTCTGCGCATGCGCAGATAGACTCAAAACTAGACTCAAACAAACCAAGCTCATTTTAAACATGCTCCGCGAAATAGCAGAACAAAGCTGATGAATCAAATTTAAGATACTTGACTCATTAAGTCCAACTCCATGCGGTAACAAATCGATGTATTTATGTTAAAAGCTGCTATCATCTAAGTTAACGCAAAGGACTTCATATGAATAAGAGACTCTACGGTGTTGCAGTGGCATGTGCATTTTTAGGAATGGGAATCGCGATGCCCAGCTGCCCTGGCCAAGAGGAAATGAAGCAACAGATCGAAGCCCTGAATACACAGAATCAGGCCAATCTTAAAACGATTCAGAACTTAAACGGACAAATCTCCACCCTGAATCACGACATGGGTGAAGTGAAAACCCTCCTTGCGCAAGTCAGTAACACCGTACTAGCCCAAAAGGCCTCCATCGAACAACTCGAAGCTGCAGCAAAAGTAGCAGCAGCTCGACCTGCAGCACCTGCTCGCTCAGCGACACCGTCAAGAAGACGACGCTAGTTACTCTATCAATAGAGTTTAACTTAGATATTTTACATATTCTTCATAATTTCTTTAGGCGCACGTTGCACACGGCCGCTGATCAAAGTTACAATTTTGATTAGGATGATCGAAAGTCAATTGGAAGCAGGTACGCCCCTGATTAATTTAGATGATTTTAAATCCTTCGAGTACCGACTCCGGTTCGAAAATCTCGCTTCGCAAAAAGCGTTAGATCCCGAGATCCTTGAAGTGGGAGAAAAATTTCTGGTTCTCGATGTTCCTTCTAAGCTCTGCGCTCACGGACATTTAGTTAAACTCGAAATTGAAGTACTTGGTTCACGTCCAAAACTCACATTTACCAGCACGGCCAAGGTGACCTCTTCCGAATCGCAACCGCTCAATCGTGACCGAATCTACGTTACTCTTGTTCAATATGACAAAAAGCAATGGCAAGAGCTTTGCCGTCAGTTCTCATCACGACAGGGCGAGATCAATCATTTTATTGAGGCCNNATCGCTGACATCAGTGCCGCAGCTCGTGTCGGTTTAGCTAAAGCTTTCGTCGATCTCGGCGCTGTCATGAACAATATTACCCTAGTCGATAGTTACGAATGGGCCAGAGAAATCATCGAGCAGATCAAGCCAACCGTCATCGTTTCAGACTACAATTTAGGTCCCTATTGCGGATTAGAGCTGATGCAACTCGACCCAAAAAATCGACCAAAACCCCATCAGCGAATTACAATCATTGTCACCAAGAACACCTCACAAGCGGCTGTTGCTCAAGCGATGGAAGGTGATGTGGATCTTTACATCACTAAACCTTATAACTTAGAGACCCTACGAAGTTCGATTGTATCCGCTATTAATAAAAAAGTGAGCCCTACTCCCTACCTCAAGACCATCTACACTGGACTTGATCTTCTCAACATGGATCAACTGAACGGAGCTATCTCGGTTTTTGAGAAAGCCACTCAGCTCGATGAAAAGCCGTCTCTCGCATATTTCTATCATGGTCACTCACACGTCTTAGCTCAGGCGATGGACACAGCGGAGAAGAGTTTTATTCAAGGACTTGAGCATAATCAGATCCATTATAAATGTCTTATTGGGCTGTACGACGCCCATATGATTAAAGGTAGTTATCTAGATGCCTATCAAGTCCTAAAGCGTCTAACAAAGACCTTTCCTCTCAACCCTTCTCGCCTACTTTCAGTACTCAGCTTGGCCGTGAAGACTAAGAGCTTCGAAGACATCGAAAGCTACTATCAATCCTTTCTCGACATCGACGGCAAAAACGAGGAGCTCGTTAAACACGTGACGGCTGCTCTAGTCGTCGCTGGAAAACACTATCTAGGCCTCGGTGATAAAGAACGAGCATGTAAGATCTTTCAACGTGCAGCGGTCACAGCTGCTGGAAAAACATCCTTTTTACGAGAGATCGCTGTGGCCCTTGCTCTAGATGGATATGGCGAAGAGGCCGATAAATACCTCAGGCGCTTTCCTGCCGAGTCTCAAAAATCTCTCGATTACCTTGCGGCAGATTATGTGATCTTAACCAAGCTCAAACCTGTCCATACGGCTCTCAGCCACGGTCGAAAGCTGATTCAAGACGGTAATCACGATCCACTTATCTATAAGACCCTGATCGAAGTGTCGTTAAATGTAGGTCATTTAGAAGCTGCTGAAATGCTTGCAATCGAAGCAAAGCGCAGATGGCCGGGCCTTGCCCAGGAATTCATAAAAAGCGACTTTATTGATCCGACACTTTAAGGTAAGTCCATATCACCATGGATTTTGAGAGCAGTACCCACTTCCCCTATAGCAAATACCTTCAGGAAACCTTTCAGGCTAAAACCTATAAAATTGTTGTAGCAAGTGGACTGACCTGCCCGACTCGCGATGGCACTATAGCTAAGGCCGGATGTGCTTTTTGTGACCTTCGGGGCTCCAGTTCCTTTTACGGAAAAAAGGGCCGTGGTGACTCTGTTAAAGAACAGATTCAATCCCGGATTCCTGGGATCCAAAAGCGCTTTGGCGCTGAAGCATTTTTGGCCTATTTTCAGAGCTATACGAACACCTACTCCGACGTCGATTACCTGCGAGAAATCTACGAAGCAGCACTAGCTGAACCCGGCATCCGCGGTCTTTGTGTCGGAACTCGACCAGACTGTTTACCAGATCCCGTGATTGATCTCTTGGAAGAGCTTGCTCAAAAGTCCTACGTCTCACTAGAACTCGGAGTGCAGTCATTTGAGGACAAAAGCCTACTCTGGTTGGAACGCGGCCATGATGCTCAGTGTTCAATTGATGCTCTCGAAAAACTTCGAGTTCGCGCTCCATCTGTCCATACCTGTGTGCACCTCATGTTTGGACAGCCAACCGACACCCCCGAAGT
This sequence comes from Bacteriovoracaceae bacterium UBA1018, assembly GCA_002291495.1. Lineage (GTDB taxonomy): Bacteria > Bdellovibrionota > UBA1018 > UBA1018 > UBA1018 > UBA1018. Next base: position 10,972 of record DBAE01000093.1, read on the forward strand.
CGCTAAAAATGCGGCCCTCATCTTAAATGACCTCGGTGTAAAAGGAGCAAAGCTCCATCAACTTATGGTGCTTGAGCACACAAAACTTGCAGAACTGTATCGTCGTGAGCCTTTTCACACGGTGAGCCTCGAAGAATATACGAACTTAGTAATCGATTTTGTCGACCACCTCTCGCCTGAGATTTACATTGAAAGACTTTCGGCGACCGCCACTCACCCGGACGAATGTATAGCTCCAGAATGGAGTCGTAATCGTTGGGCTCCTCATAACAAAATGCGCGAGATGATGCTTGCGAGCGGATGCAAGCAGGGACGAAGGATCATCTCGAAGGGGCCTACTACTCTCAGCTGACTAAAATGGAACGTCAATAGTCAGACGATACTGCTAAATCTTATCAATTCGAGCCTATGACCGATAAGAACTTATGGCGCGCGGTCTTGTCCATAGCCTCATTATCACTACTTTTGCACTTGTTACGATTTCTGAGTCGGCCTCTATGGACTACTGCGTAGGCACTCTCGTTCCACAAGGCCGATATTTAGAACTACCTGATTATCAAACTAGCAAACCTATTTCCTTACTCCACCTGAATCGCAGTCTCTCCATCGAAGAAGTCTTAGGTTCGATTGTAGCAACGGTGAAATCAACAGACCCAGAATTAGCACTACGGTTTCAAGAATCGATAGACGCGATTGTCAAAAAACAAGTACTTAGAGTTCGTTATACCGAAAAACGTAAATTTAATACTAAGCCTCACTCCGTATACAGACCTTTCCGGACATATTTTTCGCTTACTGCAAAAGAGAGATTTACGATTCAATTGGATTGGCCAACTTCTCCAATTCGTACTGAAAATGAACTCTTCCTTGCTCAGGAAACGGCCATTCGAGCAATTTACGAGCTTCAATATATCAAATTAACTCAACTCAATGGCCTTAAGTATAGTCCAAGTCGTTTGATTAAAAAAAATCTCACCTTTATCCGCGACAAAGTACTTCTTCAGTATGCTTTGAACGGTCACGACATCGATCCAACAATCTTTCACGGGATCACTCAAGAGTCTGCTTCTATCTTCAAGAAGATCCTCCTTGGAACGCTAGTTCCTTGGAAATTTTCTTCGATGAAACTAACCAATCTTCATGCTGGCCATGCGTGGGCATTGGAACACTTTGGGATCCACGGCTTGACCAGATACTTATATATTACTCAGGGCCCGTCTATCGGCCTGCGATATGCCTTAATATCTGCCGTAAATCTCAAAAGTTTCTTGGCTGTTTCGTTAGCGGTACTACTGACTCCTACAGTGTACGATATTAACAAATTTTACAGTACACATTCGCAGTACCCTGAAATGACAGTGGTCGAGAGGTCGTATCTTGAAACTGCAATTCAAGAGTTCGACGCGTCTGCGGCCGAAACAATCGAACGTTCACAGAAAGCGCTTAACGCCAAAGAAATAGATAGTGATAGTCTCACCCCTACATTAGACAGTATGAGTGCAACAGAACGTAAACGTTACGAAGAGCTCCTGAAGCAGCTTCAAAAAGATCTTACTCAAGACGCGTCAGAATAAAGAGATTCTAACATTTTTAGATTTTTCATCTTCATCTCTTCTTTTTGTTTAACGTACTGTAAAAAATCAAAGACAATCAGATCGGCCAATGAATCTTGGGTCTCAATAATCAGGGGCTCGGCCTTTTTACAAACTTCAAACTCTTCTTTCAGGAGATCGATTACCTGAGCTTGAATACGAGTTTTAGGCTGGGCAATTAGCGGACGAAGAGCCTCAAGCTTCCACTGTTCCCATTTACAAACTTTTCCAGTATGAACTAGAAGTTTAATCATTTCGGAGGCTAAAAGTGTTCTATCCATCATTTGTGGATGAATGTGATAGATCCCCTCCTTGTCTACCAAAGGACTGTTTTCCAAAATAGGAGCTAGGGCTAATGGTGTATTTGCAGTCCATGACCCAACTGAAAGCATACTTGAAGTCTGACCGTTCCATTGACTCGGAATTTTACGCATTTGGGACGAGTGCTTCTTGATGGAGCTATTTATCCAGTGAATTACTTGTGTAGCGCAATTATTTTCTAGTATCGAATAGTCAGAAACAAAATCATCTTTTCTTCGTTTTTCTTCCTTCTGAAGATTTTCTGCGAGTGTAGATATTTCCACCTGATCCAACTTTAAAGGAAAGAGCGTTACAAGCCGATCCTCTGCAGCGTATTTCTGCGTAAACGTCAAAGCATCTTCATGCATCAACGCAAAACGAAGTTTGCCAAGATCAACTTTAGCCATGACTTTTTGAATGTCTTTAATACTGTTCAGTACAATATCGTCGAGATAGCCATTTGGAATTACGAGATTGAACTGATAGGCTTTACCTCCGAGAAGTACCTTGGGTTTATTTAACAGCAAGAGAAAAGCGTGGCCCATCACGCCCATGCCCTTACCTCTCCCCGCGATACCTATGTATGCCGCTTGATAC
>DBAE01000077.1 GCA_002291495.1 Bacteriovoracaceae bacterium UBA1018
TTGTAAGTCCTCCATGCTTCCTCGAATATTTGCTTCTAACACTTCTTTTTCCGCGATTCTCCGAACCTTGGCCTCTGCCTCAGCCTGAACATGGGCTGTATTGACACTGAGCTGTGCTTCAATTTGTCTAAATATTTTCTGTTTACTAAATTTTAGCTCAAACGATGCAACCTTAAAGGGAGCACGAGTTTCATAGATAACTTCTGCATCGACTCCAGATCGATAAAGTGTCTTTTGAAATAGACCACGCGCCTCACGAACAGATAAATCTACACTTAAAGTAAAGGGTACATTAATTTGGCAACTATCTGCTCGTGCCCAGCTTTCTGGAGTAATGTCGATACTTCGACCTTCTACTACGAGTCCTGCATATCTAGGGCAACCATGGAGATCAGAGAGCCCTTTGCCTTTACGAGCCAGTCCTTTTCTCAGAGCGGCTGTATGTTGAACCAAAATCGATTTTGGAAGATTGATCTGTGAAATACCATCTGGTGCTAGAATTGTTGGTTCCAAACCGTTGGTAAGCACTACCGGAAAAGAAACTCTCACTTTATTTCGAGAAAGATAGCGGGTCGAAAATCGAGCCTTCTCTGCACTTCCGTAGGCATAGAGTTTGGGTGCTACAAATACAACATTGTCATATCCAGAGTTTTCAAGCTGGTAGAGTTGAGCATTAAACTTCGAATCGATGGGATACTCAACGAGCTCAGTGGCCGGCGGGATAATTCTTCTTTGATCGTACTCTTGAGCATATAAACTGGGTAATCCTGACAAAAGCATTGAGCCAAGTCCTAAAGCCAATGCAAACTTTGATTGATATTGCTTCATACTAACGGTTCCTCCGGCCACGGACTTGTGCAAGGTCAAGACCGAGGAACAATTTGCATCATCTTCAATATAACTGGGCTCTACGTCCAATTACTGATGTATAACCGTTACAGCTGTTGGGATTTACCAAGAGTCTGTTGGTTTTTCCCTACAAGAATTTTTGACAAAAGACGCGGAAAGAATCTCTTTAGATAAATCCCGAAAACTTCAGATCCGCCGATATAAACTTCTTCTCTGCACTTATCTAAAGCAACGATCATCCGGCGCGCAAACTCTCGAGCGGGCATTCCTGAAGTGCGGTCCAACACCTCATTTTGACTTCCGTCCCCGCGAAGGGCGTGCTTAGGTAAATCCGTTTTCACATAACCGGGACAAATCAAGCTTACGCGGATACCCTTTCCTAAAACTTCAGCTCGTAAGGAGTCGAAATAACCATGGAGAGCATGTTTTGACGCAGCATAGGCACTCCGCATCGGTGCACCAAAAACTCCCAATACACTCGACACTACGGCTACGTGACCGGTGCGTCGTTCGATCATTGATCCGAGGACCGCTTTTGTTAGAGCCACAGTCCCAAGATAATTAATCCTCATTAAGCGATCGTCTACCGAAATATCGGTTTCAAAAGCATAGGCCCTTTGACTTAGACCTGCATTATTGATCAGAAGGTCTACGCGACCATAAGTGGACAAAACTTCTTGCGCAGCTTTTGACAATGAAGCGAGGTCTTCAAGATCGAGCACTAGACAATGGATCTGAGCCGTAGCTGCGCAGTTCTTACGCACGCCTTCGAGCCGTTCCAATCTCCGGGCTGAAAGGATAAGATCTACCGGGCGATGGGAATATTCTGCCGCCAGGGCCTCACCGATTCCGGAGGATGCTCCAGTGATCCACACGACTTTGCGCGATGGTTCATCGACTTTCATTCCGTCAACCATAGGCTTTCGCCTGAATGTTTACAACGCCCTGTTTACCTGACTTGAATGCGGCAGTACTCGTCAAAATTTCGCTACACTGAAAGAATTCTTCACACGATTCAACGCTTGACGCCCCTTGTGGGTCGTCCTAAATATGAGCTATCATTCAAGGCTTAAGACCAGTTATTTTTTCAAATAATCCCGAAGCTTGGCCGCCAAGAATTGACCGTCTGGATAGCCAAAAGAAGCATTTAAAAATGCAGGAGTACGACCTTGGAAAAATTCAGCTACCTCAAGAGCAGCAACGCAGACTACATCGACGAAATCTTTCAGCGGTACCTTCAAGATCCTTACTCTGTGGACGAATCTTGGCGATACTTTTTTGAAGGTATTGAATTAGGAGCCGATGCTCAAGCTGAGTACGAGATTCCTTCTAATCCTGGCACCCAGCCGGCTCCAGCACCTGCACAAAATTTTGCTCCATCTCTTTCCACAACTGCTAAAGCAGGACCAGACCTCAGCGCAGAAGCTAAGGTTGCAGAACTCATTAGCGCCTATCGCGCGAGCGGGATTAATATCGCTAATCTGGATCCACTTAATCCTGAGCCGAAAAAACATCCCTTACTCGAGCTCGCAAATTTTGGTTTAACAGAATCAGATCTTTCCAAGACTTTTACAGCAGGCAATCTCATTGGGATTGGTCCAGCAAAGCTCAGCGATATCATTGCTCATCTTAGAGATACTTATTGCAGCTCCATCGGCGTTGAGTTTTTCCATATCCAAACTCCAGTGGTTCGTCACTGGCTCCAAGAAAACATGGAGAAGAGCCGCAATCGCACTCAGCTCGACCCAGAGACACGCAAGATGATTTTGAGACGTCTCTCTGAAAGTGAAACATTCGAGCGTTTTCTTCATACTCGATATGTCGCTCAAAAACGTTTCTCAGTAGAGGGCGGCGAGTCGGTCATCCCAAGCTTGGATTGCATGATCGAGATCGGTGCAGAATTGGGAGCTCAAGAGTTTGTTCTTGGAATGGCTCATCGAGGTCGTCTCAATGTCCTCACTCATATCTTCGGCAAAAAGCCTGAACACATTTTCACTGAATTTGAAGGCCAATATAAATTCGACGCCAAGATGGGTGAAGGCGATGTGAAATACCATAAGGGTTATTCTGTCGATACCAAGACTCGTAAAGGCAAAGAAGTCCATCTCTCTCTCGCTTACAACCCAAGTCATCTGGAATTTGTAAATGCTGTCGTTGAAGGCATGGTTCGCGCAAAGCAAACAAAACGTGGAGACACTGAGCGAGCACAAGTTGTACCAGTACTCATCCATGGTGATGCTGCTTTCGCTGGTCAGGGCGTGTGTTACGAGGTTTTAAACTTATCTCAACTCGAGGGCTATGCGACGGGTGGAACCCTTCACATCGTCATCAACAACCAAGTTGGCTTTACAACCTCTCCGAAAGACTCTCGCTCCAGCGCGTATGCAACTGATCTGGCGAAAATGCTTGAAGTCCCAATTTTCCACGTCAACGGCGACGATCCAGAAGCAGTCTGGCACGTGTCCAAGATGGCAATGGAGTTTAGACAAAAGTTTAAGCGTGATGTTTTTATCGATCTCATTTGTTATCGAAAATACGGTCACAATGAAGGTGATGAGCCATCTTTCACTCAGCCGGTGATGTACAAAAAGATTAAGTCGCATACTTCGACTCGTGAGATTTACTCACAGAAACTTGTGCAAGAAGGCGTTCTATCAGTTGACCAAGCCCAAGGCATCATCGACACCATTACCGAAACCTTGACCAAGGCGCAGGCAAAAACTCGAGCTGAGAATCCTCAACCTTTTAGCTCGGTATTTGAAAGAGAATGGAAGGGTCTTCGCCAACCTGAGCATGCGGACATCTTTAAACCTGTAAAAACTGCAGTTGCAGAAAAAACTCTTAAAGAGATTGCAGAAAAAATTAATCATATCCCAGGCACATTTCATCTTCATCCAAAACTTGCTCGCTTTTTTGAAGGACGCCTTAAGTCCATTCAAGAAGGAAAAGGCATCGATTGGGGTAACGGTGAAGCATTAGCCTTTGCAACCCTTCTTGCAGAAGGGCATCCAGTCCGAATCTCAGGTCAAGATGCAGAACGTGGTACTTTCAGTCACCGACATTCTGTCCTCAACGATTTCGAAGATGGATCCACCTATGTACCTCTCAACCAGTTGGGTGGAAATCAAGCAAAGTACTCCGTTCACAACAGCCATCTCTCAGAAACAGGAGTGATGGGCTTCGAACATGGCTATTCCTTAGCCGCTCCAAACACATTAACTATTTGGGAGGCGCAGTTTGGAGATTTTGCCAACGGTGCTCAAGTCATCATCGATCAGTTTTTGGCTACATCTGAATCCAAATGGCAACGTATGAGCGGTCTCGTACTTTTACTTCCTCACGG
>DBAE01000104.1:0-126 GCA_002291495.1 Bacteriovoracaceae bacterium UBA1018
GCTTAGCATTAGGTCGAAGCACAAGTTATTTGGGTTAATAGTTTGTGCGAAATATTCGGCAGTAGTTTCGGCAGAATATTCGACAGAGAAAGACACAGAAAAGCGTTAAATAACGTGAATAACGTT
>DBAE01000104.1:179-5535 GCA_002291495.1 Bacteriovoracaceae bacterium UBA1018
TTCATTTTTATTCGTTCAATTGATCCCAGAACTCAGCGTTCACGCTGCTTCTAAGAAAGATTGTGGCGATTTTCTTTTTGATGATGATGATCAACTGAGCGAAAAAGAGAAACGTCTCGGTGTGTCTCACAGACTCTTAGACGTTGTTAAGAATAGTCCTGACAATCTCGCAGTCAATCATCCTAGTATTGTGATGAATGCAGCACAAAGAATCTTGGCTATTGTCCTTTCCCAAGGGGTCAAGGAAATTCCAAATCCAGAAGCGCCTGGAACCAATATCAAATATTACCCTTTCTTTAGTGAAGGCTTGTCTATGACTAACGGCCGGCGCGTAGTCGGTAACGAAGTCGCTATTGCCCGCTTTGTTGAGCAGCTGAAGCATCGGACACAAGGTGATCCAAACGTCATGATCTTCTTAGGGCCACATGGAACCGGTAAAACGGAAATCCTAGAAGTCTTATCGGCAGGTCTTACCAATGCTACAACGCATTTACCTGAGCACTATTTCTATACGTTTGAATGGCATAGTCTTGCGCAAATTCCATCTCTGAAGTCTGAGTTCGAGATTTCTGAAGAACTCGCAGATTCGCACACATTGCCATCATTCTTGAATGATTCACCACTTGTATTGCTTCCTGATGCTACTCAAGAAAAATTAATTCAGTATGCATCTCCGATGGCTGAGAAACTGATCGGAATGCAAGCAAAACCCATGAAGCTTGAAGGAAGCCCTTGGGATACCTTTATTCAGGAAGAAATTTTTAAATATTATTCAGCTAAAAAAGGTAGTCCTCTGACGGTTAAAGAACGTATTGAGTACACTGACAAACATGTTCGTGTGATTCCAATTACATTGGGAACTAACGGGACCGCGCCAAAGTTTGACGCTCAAAACCGAGACGTCGATATTCGTTCGCTGTTTGTGACCCAAAACCTAGCAGGCTTTCTTCGGCATGGAGCGGGACACCCGCTTTCCGATCGCCCGAACGGATCGATTCTTCGAGGAAACGGATCAGTCGTTTTCTTGGATGAGTTTCTACGAAATAAGAAAGAACTTCTCAATTTGTTCTTAGGAATTTTCCAAAGTGGACGTGCCGCAATCTCGGGCAGTAGACCTATTTCGATGGATGCAGTTTTTGTGACTGCAGGAAATTACGAGAGTTTGGAAGAATTGCGCGCTGAAGGCGGAAGTAGTGCGGTAATCAATCGTCTCAAAGTGCAACCTTTTCCATGGCCAGTCAATCCGTATGATATTATGGCCACATTGACCTATATTCTCTCCCAAACGACTGAGTTTGAGATGAGAAAATTAGGGGATGCAAACTCTGAATGGGTAAAGGCTTCAACTTCTGAACTCTTTCCCCGCGCACCGGCTGGTTCCCGACTTCGTGAAGGTCCAGATCGACGTTATGAACTCAGAGTGAAGAGTGCGGGAAGGACAGTCTACATTAGCCCACATACTTTGCTTTTCTATAGCGGTTTCTTGAGCATGACCCGTAGTATTTATGATCAAGGAAAAGCTCGAAAAGCTGGTGCAGACGGAATGTCGATCCTAGAGAGCGGAGTGTTTAAGCAGCCAGTTTTGCGACTTCGTTTCTGGATGGGTGAAGCAAGTCTCAAGGGTGCCGAAGAACAAGAACTTCTTAAAGTGAGTTCACTTCTTCAAGAGGGACATCATATTGGGATGTCGACTCGGGACTTTGACCGCTGGTTTAAAGAGTCTCTATCTCATGCGATTAGAATTGCTGGCGAAGGCGAGGCAGTTCTTACTCCTGAGATTGCTAAGTCCGTGTTGATGACCCAACTCGATCAACACATCATTGATGTGGACACAAAAACCGCTCTGCAGTGGAGATCTCAATTTGCAGAGTCGATGGCTAAATCGGTTATTTTGCCAAGACTTAGATCAGATATTCATATGGCACTTGGACACATGAGTGGACAGTCGGAAATGATCTACGATCAAGTGATTGCTGAGATCATGGCTTTGGCAAATGATCCGGGTGCTCGACAGTACATGGATCCAAATAGCAGTACCTACGTCAATATTGACTTGCCTCGCTTGGAAGCGATTAAAAAAGAGTATTTTAATGCGAGCAATGGCCAGACTTTGGATTATCCGATGATTGCTTTGAGTCACGCAGCGATCGTTCATGGAGGCAGGAAAGAGCGTAAACCTGAGCTCCTTAACGCGATCACCAATTACTACTCGAAGCTAACGACTCGTTCTTTTCCAATGAGTGCTTTCTTGGGTTATTCGAAATCGCAAGGTGGAGATAGCCAAATTGGGCCTGTCTATCAAACGCTCATGGGCACCTTGAAAAATGATTTTGGCTATCATGAAAAGGCTGCATTAGATGCACTTAATTTTGTCATCCATTACGACTCAATGGGTGAACAAATTAAACAGTCTGAATAATTGCCAGAAAAGATTGCGCCCGTGGAACGGGATGTTCCACGGGCAATATTGTGCGCTTAAGAGGAGCTCGTTAGAAGTCCACGGAGTTAGTTTTTAGATGGCTTTCAAAAAACTTGTTCGTAGTTCTTTTTTTCTAGGGATAATTCTTTCTCTTCAATTCGTAGTAACTAACGCGTATCCGAATGATGAAGAACAGATCAATAGCCGCTTTGGTGGCACTCCTTTCTTGGCTGTGATGAAGGGAAGTGGCGGAAGCAAGCGTGATCCCGGCTTCTATTCTCGAAATCAAAGCGGAGCCTGGGTTCCTTTAATGAAAGGCAATATTTTGCCTGATCCACGTAAGGGACCGATTCAAGAAGAACTCAAAATGAGTGATCTCACCAAGCGCTTTGACGTATTGGCAGTGATCGACGGCTACCTGACTTTGTTTAATGCCGACTCAAGCGAATCCATTCCGAACTCCGTCATTCAGTTTGGAAGCAAGGATTTTCCTTTATTTGATCCTGCCACACAACAGTCTGCCTATCTTGATAGTATCAAAAAGACACAAGAAGTTTCGATCTACACTAATTACGTCAAGGGTCAGCAAGCAGAAATAGTTTTAGTGTCTCTAAAGATGAAGCATCCGTATGGAACCGGGATGACCTTTGCGTTTGCTGTTAAAGCAGACGCAAGTGAAAAAGGTGTGATTAAATTAGTCGGCAAGCCTACGTTGATGGACACACAGTATCTCAGTAGTGCGCAGCTCAGTAAGTTATTTGTAGGTGGGGAAAGTCACCTCCAAGTTTTTTCTCGACTGGCAGCCTGCTCAAAAGCAGGCCCAGTACCTGGCGAGCATCCCTGTATTGCTAATTGGAAAGGTGCGGTCAGACAGATCGCGGATCAATTTGCTAATTTGAGCTCCACGCCCAAAATTGCTAACGGGGGAATCCCGGTCTATGACTTGCTCAAAGAACAGATTGTCTCCGAGGGCGAGATATCGGAAACCATACGAGATGGCGGAATTAGTCTTATCCAAAGACTCAATCAATTTTCAGGTCAAGGTAGTCTAATCATCGATCACAAGACCGGCAGCTATAGCTATGCAAAAGCTCGACGAATCCGGGGTCATGTCGATTACAAAGTGTTGAAAGACGGATCGACACGTTATCATTACTACGAGACTTCTACCCAATATCCTATCAGTTACGTGCTCATCTACGTAGATCGGACTCTCTACTACATCAGGTACAGCCCGAATAATCCGAGCGATCTAGCTGTTCTACCACTTCAAGAGAGTATTCAGAATTTACCCGATGAGCTGAGTTTTACTGTCAGTACCATGGAACATCCAAGGGCGGGGGGATCTGGACTCAATGAGGATCAACTCATTATTTCCACGATCACGGACGGCAAGCCCACAACGGAAGTATATCGAATTAATGTGTATCGAGATGGAAGTCGAATAGCTTTAGGGCAGTATTATGAGCTAGCCAAGACCTATTTTCCTCAGGAGATGTTGGTCAAACGCTTACATAATTATCATTCAACTCTTTATTTTGATCTTGATACACCTGTGACCAAAAGTATCCAAGAGTATAATGAAAATAGAAAAGCTACGTCACCCCATGTGGATTTGACTCGGACAACAAGTTCTACATTGGAGTATGGATTTGTTCAGCCTCTCTCAAATGTAAAACTCGCAGATGATCTGAATTACATTGTTTATGATGATGAGAGTCTTTCAGTTAAGCGAACTGGGATCTATCATTCGTCCAACTATGCGACACCGCTCGTGCAGGGTGCCTTATATGACCCGCTTGCAAAACGAAGTACTGATGTATTGCCTTATCTTCAAGACCAAGTTTTCTTGAAAGGAGGAGTGAGACTCAACCTGACGGCTTTCTTTATTGATAAGAGCTATGGTGTAAAACCGGGGTCTGCACACGGACATATCGTTTTCGTGATTCGCAATGGGTATGGAGCATCGAAGTCCGACGCACCGCTGGTCCATACCGCCACGATCGGTGTGCCATTTGATCAAATCGTTTCCGTTGGACACGCTCAGGGTATTCAGGATTCTGCAGGCGAATATTATTTTCTCTTTTCAACAAAGGATACCAACAACGAGAAACAACATCTTGTCGTACCGATTCGCGTGATCGCAGCTGAAGAAACAAAAAAACTGAGCATAGAAGCTCGAGGCGTTTTAAAATTGCCCGTCGACCCACAGAAAATAGGTAAGACCGGAATCTATTACGACGTCAAAGGAAGTGCGTACTTTACTAAGACTCCTGATTTAGATTTTCGCGATCGAGATCTCGAAGTTGTCTCCTTAGCAACTGGCTGGGAAGCTAAACCCAATGGTCCAAATAACGGAGGACTCAAGCTCATTCCTCCCGAGCAAGTATTAAAAGAAAACTCGACTTCAAGCTTTAAAGGGTACTTTAAGTCGGAAAGCTGGTTGGTCAGAGGTGGTAAAGAAGGTGGGCGGACTGAGCTTCGTGAAGCACAGAGAAAGAGTTCTGCTGATCTACAGTTAGAGGCATTTCCTAAGCTAGCTCAGCTGATGGAAGAGGTAGCGACCAAAGGCGCGCCGGCGGAGCATTATGTCCTTCAGGTGCCTCCTCGATATAAAACATTGATCCGCGATATGGTTCTCTCACGANNTCACGATGGTTTTATCCAGAAAATCCCAATAAGGCTTGGTCTCAAAAGAACTCGAAACTCAAGTTTTTCTATTTAGATGCTGATAGCAAAAGTCAGAGAGAATACTACGAGAACTTGGAATCCATGAAAGGCTACGCCGAGGATGGATATAGGCCAGTACTTATCGCTGATGCCTCAGCTCTTGCCCGTGCAGATCGACCTCATGTCGATCAATCGAAACATCAAACCGAGAAGGAAGAGCCTTTCACGATCGAAGGTGTCGAGCAAATTGACGATGCCATGTTGGAT
>DBAE01000110.1:0-2722 GCA_002291495.1 Bacteriovoracaceae bacterium UBA1018
AGTCTAGTGCGATACTATAGCTCTTTACGTAATAAAGATCATAAGCAAGTTTGCGTTTGGTCTCTTCCACGTTATCCAGAGTATAACCGACCTGAATCTGAGCGAGTCCCGTAAGTCCTGGACGAATCAAATAACGAAATTCATAAATAGGCAGCTGCTCGGTGATTTTGCGAGCAAAGGNNAGGTCGAGGTCCAACAAATGACATATCTCCCATCAAGATGTTAAAAATCTGAGGGAGCTCGTCGAAATGAAGGGGTCTCAAAATTTTGCCGATCCAAGTCACTCGTGGATCATTCACGCGAATAGAAGGAGGAAAGTCTCCTTCAGGCTGCCAAGTCATGGTTCTAAATTTATAGATTTTAAAAGGACGGCAGTAGCGTCCTTGTCGCTCTTGGATAAAGAGAGCTGGGCCTGGACTCGAAATTTTGATCAAAACCCAAATAAGCGCAAGAAGCGGAAAGCTGATTGCGAGTCCGATAATCCCGAGAAAGAGATCAAATGTCCTCTTGAGGGCGCCGGTAACAAATCGTCGAGTTTCAAATTCTGACAATAGCCAGGTCTCTGAAATGCCGTCGACAGGAAGCTTTCCAAAAACTTCCGAATAGAAAGTGACTTCGTCGACGACACGAATGCCGTTTCGCAAAGCAGTGATCGCGGTGTCGACATATTTTACGTCCGCTTTGGCGCCAGCGGTTAGTACGATGTCAGTGATGCCAGCCTGAGTGATGGCATTGATGATTTGTTCGGTACTCGAATCCGGTGCTTCAATTAGCTGACTTTTGAGTGCTCGAATGCGGTCATAGTTGGGTGCCGAATTAATCATTTTACAGAACTGATCAAGCTCTGCACTGACTGGCGTTGGATTTCCAACAACCAAAAATCGGTAAGGGTACTGACTCAGCCAACGCGAGACCAGAGCTCGAAATAAGATAATGGTAAATGCAGAACCAAAGCTACCCATCAAAATCAGGTATCGACCTACGAGTTCGAACCAGATCAGTTGGATCGTGGTCATACTGATTAAGATCGCTGCGATCCATGACACTGTTCCTAGACGCAAAAAAGTACGAAATGCAAAACGGTTTTCACGCTCATAGAAACCAATTCCGAGGGCTACAAGACTCAGTGAAATGGAAAAGAACACGGAGCTTAAAGCGATCTCACGATTGATCTCGAAGAGTTTGAAGTAGGGAGTGAACCACGAACAAATAATAAAACTAATGATCGAGAGCACCAGATCAATGGTTACCCATGCACCTCTGCCCCGAGAAAGCAGCATGCCTGCAAGTCCGTTAACGGACGAGTAAGTTTCCTTGGCAGGAACGAAGCTGCTGTTTTGGTACAAAGTATCTGAGTTACTGGCCAAACTGATCTCCTAATTCTGAATTTATTTACTATGCTATAGAGTTTTGTAAATTTCCAGGAACTGATGATGAATCAGCTTTTGATCAAATTTTCTCAGAATATGCGCTCGACCTTGGTTTCCCATCTTTTTTCTGAGCTCAGGATGAGTGATGAGTTTTTCTAGAGCCGTCGCTAGTGCTGGAGCATTTCGAACTGGTACTATGAGTCCTGTTTCCTCATTTAAAACGACTTCGCGACAGCCCGGAGCATTGGTAGTCACGATAGGCTTACCTGCAGCACTGCCTTCGAGCAAAGCGAGCGGAATGCCTTCGCGGTAGGAGGGAAGGCAGACGACATGACAATTCTTAAACATCTGCACCATATCACTTTGGTGGCCTGCCCAATGAGCTAAACCTTGCTTTTCCCACTCTCTAATCTGTTGTTCAGAGATAGCGGCTGGGTTTCCCGGATCTNNGTCCGCCGGCCAAGAGAAGTTTATATTTCAGACCTTTATTTTTTAAGATTTGAGACGCCTCAATGAGCTCTCCAATTCCTTTGTGCCAGAGCATTCGCGCGGGCATTAGAACGACGCAATCTCCTGCGGCTTCTTCATTCGGAGTGTATTTGTCTGTATTAACCCCTGATCCGAAGATGAGATGACTTTGTTTTGGTTCCACAAGTTTGTTCTGAAAAAAGATCTGTTGATCATCCGGATTTTGAAAAATCACCTGAATGGTTGGCCCTGAAAGCGCTCGTCGGTACAGCGATTGGACGACTTTGCGAAGCGCGCGAGCCTTGAAATCCGTTCCAGTAAACACGTATCCCAAACCAGTGATGCTATTGATGACCTTTGGAACACCAGCTAACTTAGCTGCAATTGAGCCAAAGATGACCGGTTTGATAGTGAAGTGATGAATGATCTCGGGCTTTAACTCCCTGTAGAGTTTTACCAGTGCCATCAAAGATCCGAGTTCTTGAAAAGGATTTAAGCCCTTGCGCGAAAGCGGAAAGGGCACGAAACGAAAGCCTTTTGATTCGATGGTCGCACGGGCTGTTCCTTCAGGTGCAACTACAGTGACTCGGTAACCTGAAGCCTGAAGCGCATGAGCCAGAGGCAGGCGATGAGAAAGAAAAAAACCTGGATCATTGAGAACTAAAAGTACGTTGGATGATGCCACAGATTATTTGTTAAACTTTGTAGTAGGAACGGTACNNACGAACAGAAGTTTTTGGTTTAAAGCCCATGTCTTTTTCAAGATCTTGAACATCTGCGTAGGTGTCTGGAACATCTCCGGGTTGAAGCGGAAGCAAAATCTTCTCAGCTTTTTTGCCAACGGCATCTTCAATAGCTTCGATAAAGTCATTGAGCCAGACGGG
>DBAE01000110.1:2770-5200 GCA_002291495.1 Bacteriovoracaceae bacterium UBA1018
CAATGACACGAATTACGCCTTCGACGATATCATCCACATAAGTAAAGTCGCGTTGATGTTTTCCAAAGTTGAAAACCTCGATCGGTTTGCCTTCTAAGATATTCTTTGTAAACAAAAAGAGCGACATATCGGGTCTGCCCCAAGGTCCATAAACGGTAAAAAAGCGCAGTCCCGTCGTCGGAAGTTTATAAAGATGACTGTAGGTATGGGCCATCAGCTCATTTGCTTTTTTGGTCGCTGCATACAGAGAGACGGGGTGGTCAACATTGTTGTGAATTGAAAATGGCAAGCTTCGATTAGCGCCATACACGGAGCTTGATGAAGCGTAGACTAAGTTCTTTACGCCGTGATGTCTGCAGTTTTCGAGGATATTAGTAAACCCTAAGATATTAGCATCAATGTAGGCGTAAGGATTAGTGATCGAGTATCGAACACCCGCTTGTGCAGCTAAATTGACTACTGTGTCAGGCTTAAAATCGACAAAAGCTTTTTCGAGAGACTCGCGGTGTGCAATGTCGATTTGTTGAAATTTAAATTTCGGATGAGATGAAATCAACTCGAGTCGGGATTTCTTTAGGTTGACGTCGTAGTAGGCATTCATATTGTCGATGCCTAAAACTTCGTCTCCTCGTTTGAGGAGTCGTTGAGTTAAGTGATTTCCGATAAATCCTGCAGCACCAGTTACAATAATCTTCATAAGCGCCAGAGTCTGATTCCGTGTTTTTTAGATTCTTCAGTCGAAATGATCCCTTTGACGTCAATCAAAACAGGATTTTCTTTCATGAGATTGAGGTATGAGCTCGTTGATAATTCTTTGAAATGTTTGTGAGCAACTGCCACAACAACTGCTGATGACTTTTCAAGATCTTGAAACGAAGTGAGTTCGATTCCATACTCATGCTTCGCTTCAGCTGAGTCTGCCATTGGATCGCAAATTTGTACTTGAACCCCATAGTCCTGAAGTTCGCGTATGATGTCGATCACACGAGTGTTGCGCAAATCTGGACAGTTTTCTTTGAAGGTCAGTCCAAGCACAGTCACTTTTGCACCGAGTACACTNNTGGGCGATAAATTTTCCCATTCCATCATTAATTCTTCGACCTGCTAAAATGACTTGAGGGATGTAGCCTAACTGTTCTGCTTTATGAGTCAGATAGTATGGATCCACTCCGATGCAGTGGCCACCGACAAGACCTGGAGAGAAGCGGAGGAAATTCCATTTGGTTCCTGCAGCATCCAATACAGATTGTGTATCAATGTTCATTTGGTCAAATATCAGTGCGAGCTCGTTCATGAGAGCAATATTGAGATCGCGTTGAGTGTTTTCGATCACCTTTGCCGCTTCAGCTACCTTTATGGATTGAGCTTTATAAACACCGGCGGTGACAACACTTCCATAAACTTGTGCAACGATCTCGAGTGTCTTTTCGTCCTGACCAGAAACGACTTTTTTGATTTTGGTAAAGGTATGTTCTTTGTCGCCTGGATTAATCCGCTCAGGGCTATAACCAACGGTGAAATCGGGTCCACACTTGAGACCTGAGATTTTTTCTAAAATTGGAACACAGACTTCTTCCGTGACGCCAGGATAGACGGTCGATTCGTAAACGACGATGTCGCCTTTTTTGAGCGCCTTCGCCACACTCTCAGATGCTTTGACGACAGGAGTGAGATCCGGACGGTGAGCGTCATCAATGGGTGTAGGAACCGCTACGATATGAAAGTCGGCTTCTTTCAGAACTGCGAGATCAGAACCATAAACAATGTTTGCAGACTTGAGCTCGTCGGCTTCAACTTCACCTGTGCGATCTAAGCCCGCTTGGAGCTCCTTGATGCGCTGAGTGTTAATATCAAATCCAACAGTCTTTTTTGATTTGCCAAAAGCAACGGCTACAGGCAGTCCCACATATCCGAGGCCGATAACTGAAACGATTCTAGTATGGTTCATCATTTAAGAGGTACAGTAGCGTAGGAGCATTCTCTATACAAGTAGGCTATTTTGCGCCGGATTTTAAGCCTTTTAGATAGTACTGAGCAAACGCCCATGATCCAGGAATGACGATCAAATAGTACCCTAAAAAGCCCAAAGCGGGCACGATGGGTGAGTTCCAATGGGCCAAATACCCGAGATAAATGACTAGGTATTGAACTAACGCTCCGCCAGCGGTCAGTAAAGTCATCGGTTTGAGACGGCCGTCGGATAGGAAGACAGGCCAGCTCCAGATTGAGACTGCCATAACGAGAAAAAACGGAATCATCATCACCAGAATCGTGACTTCGGCCCCAGCGTATTTTTCTCCCAGTCCTAAACTGACAAAGAGGGACAAGAAGATATAGGCTAGGGGCATTCCAATGATACCTGCGCCGGTGCTGAGTTGGACCAGGTGGCGAGCAATTCGATGAAACTCAGTCCAGTTCTTTTTAGAAGTT
>DBAE01000237.1 GCA_002291495.1 Bacteriovoracaceae bacterium UBA1018
AAGAGCTTGAAGACATCGTGACGGTCATTACAGGTGAGATCACTCGCGAATTACATAAAGAGTATTTAAGAGAAATTAGTCCTGATGCCTGGACAAAACTTAAGGCTTACGACTGGCCAGGAAACTTACGTGAACTTCGAAACGTGCTTCGGGTTGCAGTGATTGCAGCTCAAGGTGATCGCATTGAAGCGTCTGACTTGCCTGAGTTTGGTCAAAATCGAATCGACTTTCATGCGACTCGCGAACACTTTGAGAAGATCTACATCACTGAGCTTCTGAAAACGTTCAATTGGCAGATCGACGAAACTTGCCGCACGACCCGCATGAGCAAAGAAACACTGCTCGGCAAAATGAAGCAGTACGGGATAGAGCCGCAGCTGTAGGCTGCGAGATGAGACAGAGCCTCAAGCCTGAGGCGAATAAAAAACAGAGCCTCAAATATGAGGCGACCAAAAAAAAGCCGCAACTGTAGGCTACTCCGCCGGCGGAGTTACTTCTCCGGAGAACCTCGCCTCTAGACCCGCAACAGACGTACAACTCCTCAAATTGGTTCAACATATTTCGAGTTTTAAAAAGGAATGTTTACTATGAAATCGAATTTAACTGTCAGTATCTTCGCTCTGCTTGCAACTTCTTCGGCTCTTGCTCAAAGCACGGATCAGAATCCATACCTTAACAATTTATGTAAAAAAGAAGTTGTTTCCTTAAGGGCAGAATACCGACGCATCTATTCAGACAAACTGTCCAATCTCTTAGACCTTGAGAAACGAAATCTGTTCGCTGACGAATGCATTAAGGCAGTTAAATCCGCAATAAAAGCGGAAGATGAAAAGCGAATTGTTGAATATGTCACCAAGTACCGCGAGATGACTCGGGGACTTGATCCTGTAAAAGATGCTCGTCTTCTAGAACTGGTTGATGAAGATCTTGGCGCCTATGCCGAACCGAGCATGCGCTCAACAGAGGAATTTAAGGAATCCCTTTATTCAATGTTTTATAAAGTCCTGGAAAACGCCGCTAAGTCCATTACTGAAAATCCTGACCTGCTCGAAAAAATTAAGTTCAAGGACTTTGATTCATGGCGCTCGCGCGTAGGTTCTCCAAAAATTTCCAATGGTGAAGTACGCGGCGAAGTTCGTTTCGATTATAACGATTCAATTCCATTCGTAGTGAATGTAGACACTACCACCCAAAAAATTGAATCCATTGAACTTCAAAAGTCAGCCGATCCATTGCCAAACGAACAACTCGTCCAGTTAGAAATGGAAAAGGAAAACGAATACATTTCTAATCACATCTCTGCGAGCTGTAGGCAGCAAGCAAAGTCTGAAGAAGTTAAACAGAAACGAAGTCTCCTCAAGGGAATCTTCAAAAAAGACTGAACCTAAACGACTCAGTTCGAGCCAACTAAAGATTGGTAATTTAGCTGGCTTTCTTAGTTTGTACTCTCGGTTAGCAGCTCACTAAATCCAAGCTTTTGCGCTTTCTGTAAGTCGCTTTTTGAGATCTCGTATGTATTCAGACTTCCCGTGGGTCCACCACACATCTGTGCGTACATCTTTCCATCGTTGCCCTTTTTGGATGCATGCACTTTCACTTGTACATCCTTGAGCTCCTGCTCTCCCGCCTCGAGTGACTGTGCCTTTTCTTTTTCACAACTGAGCGCACCGTCGGAGCGAGAGACCCAGATTTTAGTGGGTGACGATTTCCGAGAGAACGCATGAGTAGGAGTNNAGAGTTATGATCAACGAGAGCGCAAATAAAAGCACATTCATCTGGCCACTCTCTCAAATATGGGCCCAAATTGGCAACCACAACTCCGCGGCCATTCACCACTCTACAGAACTTGTTTGAGGTATCGATTCATTTTTACTTGTCCGTATTGTTGCACTGCTCTCAGTTGATTATGTGCCGGGCAAAGAAGTTCCAGATTTTCGGGCCGAGTTAGTCCACCTAGTGCAAAAGGTTTGATGTGCTCGACCTGTAAGCCAAATCGCGAATTACATGGATTCTGAGTCTTTGGATCGACGTAAGCGCATCGGGAATCATGTTTTTGCCAAAGCTGCGCCTTAAGACGTTTAGGAATCGCGCGAGAATGAGAATTGTTGCGGATTTGAGAATTAGCAGTNNATTTATTATCTGATTGGCTACGTCTTTTGACTCCGCCGGAGAAGTTTTCGTCAGAATTCCTTTCTTCTTTTTCGTTGCCTCAAGTGCAATGCGACCCATCCGCTTAAAGAGTTCTAAATAACTTCGGTCTCTCCCTTGCGACTGAAAGCCTTGTAGATTTCTAAACTCTTCCACAATTTCTTGAAGCTCTTGATCGAGTGTGAATTGAACAAGAATTTCATTTTCGTTTAAGTACTTCACTTTTTCGGGAGTTGATTGAAGCGGGGCCGTGCTTACTTGATTCAGAAACACTTCAGCTGCTCGCTTGCTTTTTCCTTCGAGCTGCCGGATTAGTTCTATTTTTTCAGACTGAGAAAAGCTCTTGTGGTGCTCTTTTCGCTCCATTTCAAAAAAACTTTGAACGGATGAAGCTATGGTTAATGAAAGTGCTCCCTGGGCTAACTTTTCTTTTATTTCTGGAATGGCACCCGCCAGCCGCATCGTCTGTATCCTTCGATGAGCGGCACCTTCACTATAACCGAGTGCCTTTACGGCGTATTCAAATAGTGAAGACATCCCTCGCTTAGCAAACAATCTGCGGAGCTCCACTTCTCTTATGTGCTCAAGCACTTCAGTAGTTTTAAGGCGTTCTTCAACGATGACCCGCTTGGTGGATACTTCTAGCTCCTCATCGGACAATATCTTTAAATTCATTTTCATGGGCTAGATATACCATC
>DBAE01000206.1 GCA_002291495.1 Bacteriovoracaceae bacterium UBA1018
CGACCGATGCGGTGAACATAACTGTCGAGCTCTCTTGGGATGGAGTAATTGATCACGTGAGTGAGTTCTTTCACGTCAAGTCCACGAGAGGCAACATCGGTACACACGAGAATAGAGATCTTACGATCACGAAACGCTTTCATCGCGCGTTCACGTGCATTTTGGTCCATATCTCCGTGGAGGCATTCTACTGGATAGCCTGCTCCGCGAAGGTATTGAGTGAGATCCATAACCAAAGCTTTCGTTTGACAAAAGACCAGACCATAGAAATCTGCAGCTACATCGATCAGCTTGCAGAGAACTTCGGGTTTATTGTTTTCTTTGGTGACGTAAAAAATTTGCTCAACAGTCCCGGATAGCATCTCAGTGCGGTTCACTTGAGCGGTGATTGGATCATTCATGTAATGATCTGCAACTTTACGAACTTCAGAGCTCATAGTTGCGGAAAAGAGCCAAATATTCCGAATGTGTTCATTCGTGTTTTCTAAGACTGCTTCGAGGTCGTCTTTGAAACCCATCGAGATCATCTCATCAGCTTCGTCCAATACCACTGTGTGTACTTTTGCTAATGAAAGATGACCGCGGGTCAAATGATCGACCAATCGACCTGGAGTCGCAACAAGGACGTGTACTGAGCGCTTGATCGCGTGAACTTGGTCCATGAAACCAGCTCCGCCGAAAACTGCTAATGTAGTAATTCCTTTTTTCTTTGCGATCGCATCGATTTGACCTGCAACTTGAATCGCTAGCTCGCGAGTCGGGCAGAGGACTACGGCTTGAACAGCCTTCATTTCTGGACGAATCTTTTCGAGAAGTGGAATACCGAAAGCCAGAGTTTTTCCGGTTCCAGTGGCAGCAAGGCCTAAGAAATCCGTATCGCTGTTAAGAAGAGCGGGGATTGCTTGAGCTTGAATTGGGGTTGCTGTCTCAAAGCCGAGTTGTTCCAGCGCTGCGGACATGGAAGGGCTGAGAGATAGTTCTGAAAATTTTAAAGATTGCTGCACGAATGGATCCTGTCTGAATTAATGGTTCTTATTTCTGCTAAATATTCTGCTGACGAGTGAATTTGAACTTATCGAGCGGAAGGAGCTTTTGTTTTGGAATTCTTGTACTTGGTTTCAAATTGTTTTGCAATCCCGAATATCTTGGTCGGTCATTAGTTGATCGAAGGATCGGCAAGGTCCCTGCATTCAACTGAGGTTATGGATTTAAAACGATTTAAGCTCAAACCCACGTCCTTTCCTCTTAAAAGCGAGATTATGCTTTGTGCTCAAGGGGAGACTAAAATGACCAATTTTTCACCGGACGAGTGGTATTTTGAGACCAAGCTAGATGGCTTAAGGACACAAGTTCGTTTTGACGGCGATAGATTGAGCTTATTGAGTCGTAATTACATAGCCCAAGAGCGTGAATTTCCTGAACTCTTGATGTCGCTCCAATCTGGACTTAAGAAGTGTGCTGTTTTTGATGGGGAGATCGTCTGTTTCGATTCAGATGGACGATCCAGTTTTCAGGTCATTCAGCAAAGAATGCATTTGACGGCCACTTCTGAGCTTAAAAAGCGGATGAAGGAGTTCCCCGCTTATCTCTATCTCTTCGATATATTATTTTGGGATAAGTATGACCTTACCAATTTAAGACTATGTGATCGAAGGAAAATTCTTTCATCTTTACCGATCTTTAACNNGTGCTGGAGGATCCCCTATCTGAAAATCTCGAACGTGAATGCAAAGTGGGCGGTGAGGGCATCATTTGTAAAAAGAAAAACAGTACGTATCGACCAGGCCGCTCGTCGAGCTGGATTAAGCTCAAATGTACACGCAGACAAGAATTTGTAGTCGGTGGATATACCCACCCCCAGGGAGCTCGGGGGGGATTTGGCGCACTATTAGTGGGATATTATGCGGCCGATGGAAAACTTCATTATTGCGGCAAGGTAGGAGCAGGATTTGACTTAAGAACTCTCTATTTTTTAACTCCTCGGCTTAAAGCCTTAAAACAAAGTTTTAGCCCTTTTTCTGGCGACAACCGCCTCGAAGGCCCTGGAATTTATTGGATAAAACCGGTGCTAGTGGCTGAAGTAGAGTTCTCGGAATGGACTCTAGGGGGATACCTTCGACATCCTAGGTACTTAGGTATTAGGCGCGATAAGCAGCCTCGAGACGTGGTTCGGGAAAATGCTAAAGCTGCTTAATGTNNTTCTTCAGGCGTTTTAGGATTCATAAGAGTTATTCTTTAGGTGTGAATTGTTAATATAAATTAATAATTAAAGCAGCTCTCCATTCTATCTGTGTTATACTAAATAGAACTGTGGGGATCTTCTATGCACGTCGCCGATAGTACTGCTCAACGAGCCAAGCAGAGTTATTTTGCTGTGGGTTTTGATCTTGTCATCGTTCAGCAACCTCTCACTTATGATCTCTATGTGAACTCTTCAGCGCTCGCAGATCGTGAGCGCTTTGTTCGAATTTTTCCTAAAGGTGGAGTCCTGAGTAATCTCGATCTGCATCGATTCAAAGAAAAGTACGTTCAGATTTACGTGCCCGAAAGCCAGCGTGGCGATTATCTGAAAAGTATCTGCTCTATGGCAGGTAAAACAGAAAAAGAAAAAACCTTAGTTTTAAAAGATTCTGCAATTCAACACCTAGGTAAACTATTCGCAAATAGAACTGTTTCCACGGAAGTGCTCGGTGAAACTCTTTCCGGGTGCCGTGATGTCGTGGAAGGATTTGTCGGAGTGATCCAAGATTATAACATCGAGAAAGTGCAAGAGCTCATTGGAAGTCTCAGCTTTCATGATTTTTATACTTACGATCATTCGATCAATGTATCGATGTATTCGATATTTTTGTACCGGCTACTTCATCCAGAAGCCAATGAGCAAGACTTGGTCAATGCGGGTATGGGTGGACTACTACACGATATCGGTAAAATCAGAATTCCTGTCGAAATTTTAAATAGCACCGGAAAACTCACTGATGAAGAGTTCATGGAAATTAAAAAACACCCGGGATACGGATTTGACTTACTCGAAGACTCGAGAATTCAGGTCTTTAAGCAAGTTGATCTCGATCTCGTTCGCAAGGTAGTTTATCAACATCACGAAAACTTTGATGGTACTGGATATCCTCAGAAACTGACTGGGCGTGAGATTCATGAAATGGCACGTGTCACGACCATCGCGGACTTTTTTGATGCGCTAACCACAAAGCGTAGTTATCAGGACATGATGACAACAAAAGAAGCCTTAGTTCTTATGAACAAGACCCGTGGTAAAAAAATTGATCCAAGGTTATTTGATTTGTTTGTCAAACATACCGGAAACTCTCTGCCTGAGCATCTCGTGCGCAACGACGCTAAGATTGAGTTAAGTGAAGACTTTGATCCGTGCCAGCCTCAAGATCACGTGAAATACAATTTTGGAAAAGTAATTCAGAAGAAGTGATCGCAAGAGCGAGAGCCATAACTCATTAGAGCGTAATCTGAATTCCTATTGAAGCTTCAAATCCGCTCAGATCAAGTTTCATATCGCTGATTTTACCGGCACTCCCGTCCGGTCGCACACTCAGTGCTGCGCCAGAGTTTAGACCAGAATAGAGTGATCCTTCGGCTTTGCTGACAGTAAATGTCGAAGTCCTTTGCCGTGAATAGGTGATAAGTGGACGAAGTGCAATAGTATCGCTCAACGGTAGTAAGAGTCCTAAAGAGAGTGATGCTTCAATCGTGTAAGCCGATGCATCGAGGGTGCTTCTCGAGCTCGTATCAATCGTCTGTCTCGAGTAGACCGTTCCAAATCCAAGAGCCCCGTCGACAAAAAGATACAATGGATTCAAATCCAGAAAATAATAGCGGATGTACGGTCCAGCGGTGAATGCGTTGAACGAAGTTTTTTTGACGATGCTCGTACCGCTGCTGATCCCACTTGTTTCGATCATAGTCGGTGGCAAGTAAGCAATCGATGCACCGATAGTCCAATGATCGAGCTGGATAAATCCTACGCGACCGGCTACGCGCAATGTTTTTGAAAATTTAGAAGATGGGCCCACTGAGTCCCAGACGCCTGTAGCTGTATTCAGTTGTGCGTACTGATTGAAGATGGTGGGATTGATCCACCTGTAGTTCAAATCGAATTCGAGATCGATTGATGGCGCAGCTCCATTCTTGATTGGAGTCTCTGCCTGAGTTTCAGGGACGAACTTTTCATCAGCGAGAGTTTCAGTCTCGGTCTCACTTTCTTTAACCGTTTCTGCTGCTGTTTCTGTGGCTGGAGCCTCTTCTGCTGCCATGACGTTTGTTTCAAAATAGGTTCCAAACACGATTAGCGGCAGTAATAGCGTCGTTAGTTTTGATTTTTTGTGGCGGATCAGCTTTCTTACAAAGTGTGCAGAAAAAAGTACTAAGATGTATCCCCAGACAGAGTCTAAGCCTGAGGCAAATGGGGTTGGGGTAGCGCTCTTCTTGCCAGCAGGCTCTCTTGCTACTGCACTCCCGACACAAGCTCCAGAACTCTGACCTTTTTCTTGTGCGATGACAGTGAGAGCGTCTCCTTCAGATCCACAAGATTTAGGAAGTTCTTCGGTGGGTCCGCCATCGACCATTCCGCTAATTTCTGCGCCGCCATTCGTACNNCCTTTCGTAAATGCACTCAATGCCGTCTTTATCGTCTTGATTGATTGTTCTACGAAAAGTACTGCCCGGACCTGCAATTATGGTTTGCACCATCGTAGACTCATTGAGAAATAAACTAGTGCTATCGTAGGCGGGCACCCCTGTAGGATCAATCGGATGATCTAATCCCAGACAGTGTCCAATTTCATGGGCGATCGTCGAAATCAGATCATACTTCGAGCCTTCACCATTGATTCCAAATGTACCCGATGCTTCGCCATTAATCACGATGTCGCATTCAGCATAAGTGTCGCCCTGAAGCACTGATGTGGCTGCCGCGAGTACGAGTGGATCCTGAAAGAGATTACCTTGCCCAGAGGTTCGATTATCCCAACTGATCGAGTTAATTTCATCCGAGGAGTCTTTGATGGCGGTGGTCGAACCATCGAGCACCACTGAAAGATCTGCTTTGCATGCGTCTGCCCAAGACTGAACAGCCTGCTCCACAGCGCTTTGAAACTCTGCTGATGTTAGGTCAGGAGAAATGCTGCCGCCGTAAGCAGATTGATATGTATTGATCTTAAACACGACTCGTCGTGATGACCATACCGGTGCAGCAGAAACGGGGCGTGCCCCTTTGTTATAACTTCCGGCGCGAATGTAAATAAATGCCGAAGATTCAGTGCTCAGCGTTAGTACGATAAGCGAAGTGAGTAGACTGAGGGTACGATTCATCTCGTTTCAAAACCCTCACGCCAGTTTGTCACCATCCAGTCATTAAATTCTTTTTTTTCACCCTGAGCAGCAAACGGAGCTGTGTCTTTCAGCTTTCGTTTTTGAATGTGAGCAAAGACTTCTGAACCCTCTTTTGGCTCTTCAATATATTCCGGGTAAATTGCTCGGGAGTTGTGGAATTCTGCCCCCCAGATGAGGAGTGAGACAGTGTCTTTGTCTGGACAAACGCCTCCATTGACCGAATGGGCAGTCTTTATCGATAAAATCCAATAAACGTTCTTTTGCTCATGGGTGACGGAAAGAAATCGTGCTTGGATCTCACAGAACGCGTGGACTGGATTAATTTGCACGAGTGGTCGTGTAGAACGAGTAGTAGAAAGCGCCGGAATGGAGTGAACAAATATTCCGACTCCCAAAAAGAGAACTGCCCCGATTTTTAGCAACATGGCCATCTAAATATGATGGATCCTTGGGACTTTTAGGTAAATGGGCAAAGATTACCTGCTTCATGTAGGAAATAAAATTGTGATATGAGATGAGTCAATTATGGAAACTCTACTCAATCCTCAATCTCTGATCGCATTGCTTACATTNNAGAAAGCTTGGGATATCATTAGCGCTGATTATGCGGATTGGGCTTCTTTTTTCATTAGCATGGGTCATGAAATTGACAGATCCGCTCTTCAGTTTCGCTCAATTTGAGATTTCGGGAAGAGATTTGATCCTCCTTCTCGGCGGACTATTCTTGATTGCCAAGGCAACGTTCGAAATTCACTCGAAAGTCAGCGGGGATGAGCATCATGCTGATGCTTTAAATCGAAAGCAGGCTAGCTTTCGTGGAATTTTAATTCAGATCCTAATTCTTGATCTCGTATTTTCATTAGATTCAGTGATCACTGCAGTCGGTATGGCTAGTGAAGTTTTGGTGATGATCATAGCGATGGTCATCGCTGTTGCAGTGACTTTGGTTTCAGCGCGCGGAGTAAGTCTCTTTGTCGAAAAACATCCGACTATTAAAGTATTGGCTCTATCATTTCTGTTGATGATTGGGATCATGCTCGTCATGGAAGGGCTGGGGACACATGTCAACAAGGGTTACATCTATTTCGCAATGGCCTTCTCCTTAGCAGTCGAGTTACTCAACCTGCGTCTAAGGTCCAAACCGAAGCCTTCTTGATTTGCACGCTCCTTGCTTTGTCTGCGCACAGTCTTTGCTTTGCAAAAGAATCGACGACGCGAACAATTATTTTTGGAGCACATCATGGACGCTATTGAACTATTGGAAACGGATCATCAACGGGTAAGCGGGTTGTTTGAGCAGATTCAGCAGTCCGACAATCTAGACGACAAACGTGCGCTTTTTCGAACGATCAAACATGAGATCGAAACCCACGCTCAGATCGAAGAAAACATCTTCTATCCTTTTTTTGCAAAGCGAGAAGACTTTCAAGAAATTGTAGATGACTCATTTGCTGATCATCAGGAGGTCCGTGAGATCTTGAGTGAGCTCGAAGACGTTTTGGCAGACACCCATACAGCTGAGGACGATTCCAGCCAAGTGGATGATCTCATTGATGAGCTGGTCGCTTGCGTAGATGATCACGTGGAGGAGGAGGAAGGCGAATTCTTCCCACGCGTCAGAGAAGTTTTGGACGAGGATGAATTAGAACATCTTGGACAGGAACTTGAATCAGCTAAAGGTGACTATCCTCAAGCTGCGTAATGACGCGCACGCAGGAAGTGAATGGAGATGATTATGTTAAAAGAATTAATTGTCGTTTCGGCCTTTACGGCGTTGGTTGTCGGTTGTTCTAGTGGTTCTAAGCAGGAAGACCAGAACGCCTTCGGAAATACCCAAGCTGAAGAAGCTACTGCAGAGGTGTTAACTGAGCGCCAAGTTACTGTTCAGGAAACCAGCGAAATCCCAGCGGTTCGGACGTCCTCAATGAAAGCGGATTTGAACCGAATGAATGAGAGGCAATTTGTCGCATTCGGATTTTCAGAGGACATAGCCAAGAACATTGTCGAATATCGTGAAGAAAAAGGTAATTTTAAATCCGTTCAAGATCTGAAGAAGGTCGAAGGAATGGACGACAATACCTATAATCGCTTTAAAGATCAGCTGGGTGCTTCCCAGGGTTAACTGGCTCCTTACTTATAGATTAGAAATGATATGGAGGCCCTGAAAAGGGCCTCTTTTCTTTTATAATTTGGATCACTCCATTCTCACTTTTCAGTGAGAATGGAGTGGATCTCGGATTTCAATTAACCGGTATGTTTTAAGGCGTCATCGAGTTTGTCGGTGCCGTGCTCAGCTCTGCCCGTTACCTTAGCAACGCTTGAGAGAATTGAATCTCCCGAATTATTGTTTAATCGGTCGAAAAACGGGGTCTTGATCCCATAGGATTCAAGTACGCGTTGAATGCGGAACCGATTGTTCCAGAAAAGATACCCACCAGCAGCAATAAAAGCTAATCGTTTAAACATAAAGTCTCCTTAATAATGTCTAAGCTGCAATGCGGATACCAGCCGGATGGCGAACCTTTTGCACTAAGCGAAGTTAACGGAGAACACTATATGTCAACACTCGATATTCTTCAGGATCAGCATAAGAAGCTTATTGGGCTTTTTAGGCAACTTGAAACAATTGATTTACGGGCCCCAGAGATGAAGAAAGGGGTCGTTCACGAAACCTTTAGGGAGATCAACGCTTATCTAAAAGTTGAAGATCAAGTTCTAAAACCAGAATTTCCTGATCTCGAAGCAGCGCCAGACTACGCGAGACTGAATAGTCTCATGACTGAGCTGCGGGCCATGAATCCCGACCAGGGTGGCTTTGACAGTAAGCTTGACGAGCTTATACCAGACGTCGAATTGCACATGCACGAAGTAGAAAAAATACTGAGCAATTTAGATGAAGAACAAAGCTCTCGACTGAAGCAGCTTCAAGATAAAGTTGTGCTGCTTTATAAAGAGCTCTCTGGTGTCGGTCGCGACCAAGCGAGTGATCCAGCGCATGCTCAAAATCCAAACGGCGGTGAACAAAGTCGTAAATCGGCTTAGTATCGCTTCATTGTGTAAAATGAAAAAGGCGCCTGCTTAGATCCTAAGCAAGCGCCTTTTTAAATTTTTTAACAACTAGAGAGACTTATTTTACTTCGCGATGAAGTGTGTGACGACGCAAAAACTTGTTGTATTTCATCAACTCAAGCTTATCTGTCGTTTTAGTCTTATTCTTAGTTGTAACGTAACGAGAAGGTGGCTTTCCTTCTTTAGCTGCTTCAGTGCATTGTAGAGTAATGCCGACTCGATTTCCTTTGGCCATATATAAATCTTATTCCTTCCGAACCTCTATCCTTACTGGAGCTTGAGTCGACTTGCAACTCATTAGTCAACAGAACTGGGCTGCTTTTTTAGGTTCTTTTAGGAAAGAGCAATTCCTTGGCTTTTCGGTTGAGATTTTCATTGCAAGGAATTTGAGCTTAATATACTTACAATTTTCGCATTTCTTAGAACGATGCATGGATTCCTGTGGTTCTCAAAACCCAAAGAAACCAATAGAAGCCCATAAGGATTTCTGAGAATGGCAAATTTTCCCCGGATTTCACTTACTTATTTGTACGTAAGTGGGACTTGCCTTTGGGTGCCGGGAGAAGTATGCCTCTAATAGCTAAGAGATTGAAGGGACTCGTACCCATGCGACTGCCATAAGGCTTAGGTCGAAAGGGAAGTCGTTTGATCATAGGGTAAGTGTTAAGGAGTGAGCGCCGTGGCAAAAAACGTCGAAGTAAATGAAAAGAAGAAGCTAAATTTGAAAAAAGGCGACCTTGTCGGTGTTATCGCTGGTCGTGACAAAGGTAAGCAAGGCAAGATTCTTGAGGTTTTGACCCGTAAAGACCGTGTATTGGTGGAAGGCGTTCATGTAGCCACTCGCCACACGAAGCCGAGTCAACAAAACCCACAAGGTGGAACAATCCAAAAGACTTTGCCAATTCATGTTTCCAACGTGATGTTGATCGATCCAAAATCTGGAAAACCAACTCGCGTAGGCAAGAAGCTAGTTAAAGGTACTGGAAAAACTGAAGACCGCTGGGTCCGTTATGCGAAAGCTAGCGGCCAAGTGTTGGAGTAAGGAGAAGATCATGTCAAGAAAGTGTGAATTAACTGGATTGGGCCCTGTTACTGGGAACTTAGTCAGTCACTCCAACATCAAGACCAGAACTCGCTGGATGCCAAACGTCCAAAAGAAGAAGTACTTGATTCCAGAGTTAAGCCAAATTGTGCGTTTGACCCTTTCTACTCGCGCGATCCGAACGATCGACAAAGTGGGCGGGATTTCTCAAGCCATTCGCCAAGCCAAGGAAGAGACCTTGTCTGAGCGCTTGAAAGCAATTAAAAACAGTCTTAGAAAAGCCAGCAAAGCAAAGGCTTCATAAGGTTTAAGATTTAGGTCGCGCTACGGTTGCTGACCGCTGAATTTAGGAGAAGTTCATGAAACAAGGCATTCACCCAGAGTATAGAGAAGTAGTCTTCCAAGACATTTCTGCAAATCATTCTTTTCTCACCCGATCTACCATTCAGACTAAAGAAACGGTAAAGTGGGAAGACGGAAACGAATATCCGTTGGTCAAGGTTGAGATTTCAAGCAAATCCCATCCTTTCTATACTGGTCAGCAACGTATTATGGATACTGCTGGTCGCGTTGAAAGATTTAACCGTCGCTATAAAAAAGCTTAAGAGAGATAAACAATGGCAAAAAAATCTAAGATCATTACGAATAATAAGAGAAAAGCTCTTGTTGAGCGTCACAGAGCACTTCGAATCGAACTTCGCAAGAAGTCCGTTGATATGAAACTTTCTGAGGAAGAAAGAGCTGCTGCTCGTAAGAAGTTGCAGTCCTTGCCTCGTAACTCTGCTGAAGTTCGTGTTCGTAATCGATGCGAACTTTCTGGTCGCCCTCGTGGCTTCATCGGTAAGTTCAATCTTTCTCGTATCGCTTTCCGTGAATTGGCTCTTAAGGGTCATATTCCGGGTGTGACGAAATCGAGCTGGTAATCGATTTTTAAATTAAAATTTATAGATGAAAAGGGTCTGGCGTCTTTGGCGTCAGACCCTTTTTTTTGTGGAATGTCCGTTGCAACCATCCGCGTATGATTGAATGGATTGGTTGGCTCAGCTCTTTCATCCTTTGTCTTACGATTGCCAAGCAAGTCCACAAGCAGTGGTCCGCAGGCACCAGTGAGGGCGTATCGAAGTGGCTCTACATTGGTCAGGTCGCCTCGAATGTGGGTTTCATCATTTATAGCGCAATTCTTAAAAACTGGGTTTTTCTCGCGACGAGCGCAGTACTGCTCATGAGCAATTTATTAGGCCTCCTCATTGTTTTCTATCATCGACGCCGGCAGTCAAGAATTTCTCAAGATCCCTCATTGACGGATCTCCGAATGTCTTCTAATCGTAAGCAGGCATGAATACTTCAAAAAGGGTTCGCGGTGGGGGAGTCGTATTTTTCGCAAGTATCGTTGTTTGTAGTTTGCTGAGCGCAGGAGCAGCTACTGCAGCACCTGCAGTGAAGAGCTTAGCTCAGCTCAAACGTGAACTACATGAGGCACTTCAAGTTCCTGTGGTTCTGAACGCTTCAGGCTCGCTCGAAGAAGCTCAGTGTATCTCTCGTCAAATTGAATCGATGCTCGAACAGTGGCAAATGGCCCGAGATGAACAGAAAGACCACTGGCGTTCAAAATTTTCAGAATTTTCTAAAGTAGAGTTTAGGCGGAGCCAAGATANNCTCGGTCAACTGGAAGCACTTTACCTTGTAAAAAAGAAATGTGAAGTGAGTTGCCCAGTTTTGGAAAGCCAAATGGTCGCTGTTCAAGATGAGACACGGTTTACGGGCAAAGCTCAATTGACCCGAGTGACTAAAGAAGCGGATGTCTTAGTAGTAGAGCCTGCCGCCATGATTGATCAAGCTAAGATCTTTCGCCATGAGACTTTCAAACGCGATACATTTTCACAAATCGAACAAGCTCCAGCCGACGCAAGGCCAGCACTTATCGTGAAAGCACGAGAAATCGGCACGATCAAAAATTATCGAAATCCTCCTCTCGTGACAGAAGCTCGCAGAATTTGTTCTAAGATTACAATTCAGGAAATCTTAGCATCCTTAGATTGATTGCCGGACTGTTTGCCGGATGAGTCTTCGGTCAATGCACCGCTTTTCATCCGTTGAGAAAACTGACCCACATCTCCGCCTGAATCCTGAAGGTTCTTCAAAGCGAACCTCCAATTTGCCAGTGGCCAGAAAGTTTGGAGAAACTTAGACCGGTCGTTTCTGTAATCGATGTAGTAGGCATGCTCCCATACATCACACGTCAGCAAAGGAATTAGCCCAGAACGAAGAGGATTTTCTGCATTTGAAGTAGAAAATACATCGAGTTTTTTGGACTGTGGGTTCTGAACAAGCCAAGTC
>DBAE01000033.1 GCA_002291495.1 Bacteriovoracaceae bacterium UBA1018
TTTAGATGCAATCCGGACCCGCCGACCATTGAGGTAGACTCCGCCAGCGACGATTAACTTTCGCACCTTACCCTTGGACAAAGGCTGACTGAGCGCTTGGGGCAGCCACTCACTCAAAACCTGATCGAGGCGTTTCCCTTTGTGGTCATGCGAGGTCTTGAGCGTAAGTTTCCTAGGTTTAGACATGCGTGAGGATTTTCATTTGCTGATCTTCAGAAGAGCACGAGCCTGAGCTGGAGTTGCTACTTCTCTTCCAAGTTCGCGAGAGATACGAACCACGCGCTCGACGAGTTGCGCATTNNCATTAGATTGAGCCACAACACCTTTGGAGTAATAGATATTATCTTCAAAGCCCACGCGTACGTGCCCGCCCATCAAGACAGCGTGCACTGCTATCGGGAGTTGAAATCTTCCGATCCCAGCTACACCCCAGTGCATGCCTTCTCCTTGGTTTGGAAGCAACGACACTAAGTGCATCAAGTTACGAGGATCGCCTGACATTCCGCCTGGTACTCCTAAAACAAACTGAAAGTGAAGCGGCTCACGAAGGATACCTTGCTTAGCTAATCTAAAAGCATTTTCGAGCATGCCGGCTTCATAGATCTCAAGCTCTGGCATGACACCATACTGTTGCATCTTAGCAGCAAGCCCAACGATGTCGCGTGGATGATTGTAAAACACTTCATCGCCAAAATTCATTGTCCCAAGATTGAGCGAGGCCATCTCTGGCTTAAGCGCGAGAGGCTTAGCACGGTTATCAATGGACTCACCTACTGCGCCACCGGTCGAAATCTGAATAATGACTTCAGGTACACGAGCTCGAATCGCGTCAATCGCCGCTTTAAAGCGGTCCACGTTCTGACTTGGACTTCCATCATCTTCTCGAACATGGAGATGGATAATACTGGCGCCAGCCTTCACTGCCCCTTCAGCTGCAAGAGCTTGTTCAGCAGGAGTGATCGGGAGATTAGGTTGCTTTTCTTTAGTCGTTTCGGCGCCTGTGATGGCGCAAGTGATAATGAGTGGATGCATCTATTTGGATCCTTTTTCGTTCAAAGCGTTTAAAATTCGATGAACCCGATTCAGCGCTTCCCATACTAGCTGATCATCTTTCTTAAGCGATGTCCGTGCCCAATCCGCATGAAATTTCTCATCCGGTCTACTTCGTAAGCTCAAACCTAGATCGATCTTTTTTCCAGGCAACGGTTCATTCAACGGTTGGCTGAGACGAGTGGCCCACTGAGCATACCATGCTGCTAAAGCTTCATCTCCGTTATCTAGTGCGCGCTTGGCCGTAATGACCTTGAGTAGCTCGTCTCCTAAAACTCTCTTCAAAGTATAGATCGATGCATTTGAAAAGAGTGCCTTGTACTGCTCCGTCAGCTTTTCGAGCGCACCAGAAGCTTTCAAAGTATTTCCAGCCACCGGTGATGGCTCCACCGGTACCGGTACGTTAGGCTCGGCTCCTGTCGGTGCCATGAGAGTTTCGANNGAAGTAAAGCAAGCTCACGAGCAAAAAAACTCACGGCATCAGGAGTTGAACCTTTGTGATTTTCCTCAAGCTGTCGATAATTCGACGAATGCGTGAGCCCATTATAGATGCCCTCAAACGTTGCCCCTTGATTCATTGAATCAGCTAAGCTTCCAAACCAACTCCTACTCTCGGACTGGTGTGCGTTGAGCGGTGAATTAAATACGACCTGAATCATCTCGCGAAGAAGTTCAGCGTGGATCCGGGCCGCTTTGGCTTTTTCAGACTGAATTAGATCTGGAGTCTGCTCGGATTGAGGTGAAGAGTTGGACTGGTCTTTTTTTTTTGCTAGCGGACTACGTCCTCCAGTAAAAACCACTTCGACACTCTTAATCTCTTCTTTCAGTCGATCTGTAANNAAAAGCAAGCTGGCTCCCGCCAAAAGCAAAATCGAAAGCGGCCGTCCGAGCGCAGTTGGTGCGCGCGATCGGCCCACTACTCCAGCAAGAACAAGGATCGTCACTGCGTAAGGCAAGATCTGAATAAACTGCACAGGGACTGGCTCAGTTCCCCAGAGAACCACCCCTTGCAACTGGATCTGAAGCGCGTCTGCTAATCCAAAGAAGATACATGCAATCGCCGTTGGAATCGGGCGCCATTTACCAAAGATCAAAGCGGCCACTGCCATAAATCCACGACCCGCTGTCAGGTTTCTGGAAAAAGACGAAGCGAGAAAGATCGAGAGACTTGCGCCTCCAAGACCTGCAAGCGCGCCACTAACAAGATTTGCGCTCCAACGTACTTTACGAACATTAATACCTGCTGCTTCCAACGAGTCTGGGCTTTCACCAGCAAATTGCAGCCAGAGCGCAGAGGCACTCACACGCATCCAGACAACAATCGCAACCACTAGTCCCCAGGCCATCCAAATCGGCGCCGACTGAAATCGATCTTCAATGGGGAGCGCGGGTGTTGCGCCAGTTGATTCAAAAAATACTTTAGTGAGAAAAATACTCATCCCACCTGCAAAAAGATTGAGTGCGGTGCCGGCAACGATCTGATCGGCTTTGAACTCGATGACGAGAATTCCATACAGCACTGCCATCAATACACCCGTAACAATCGCTGCGACCATTCCAAGCCAAGGAGATTGGGCGTAGTAGGCAGCAGCGCCTGCGGCAAATGCTCCCATTAACATCACACCTTCGAGAGCAATATTAACGACGCCTGAGCGCTCACTAAAAAAGCCACCCATCGCAGCAAACAAGAGCGGTGTAGAAACTCGAAGTGTCGAAGCCAGTAGGCCAACGATCCNNGATCCAAAGCTCGCTCATGCTTTCACTCCTACGATCTTTTTACGAACCTTATCCCAAAGCGCGTCTGCAATAACGGCAAACATGACAAATGCTTGTAGCACTTGTGAAAGGTCCCGAGTCACTTTTTCGGTCTCAAGATCGAGATCTGCAGAACCTTTATGAAGAGCACCAAATAAGATCGCTGAAGCAATAATCCCCAGTGGCCGACTACGTCCTAAGAGGGCAACTGCAATCCCGATAAATCCATAGCCCGGAGAAAATCCCATCTTGAAACGTTCAGCACTTCCAAGGACCTCTCCTACTCCCACAAGACCGGCAAGTCCGCCCGCAATCGTCATGGCCAAAATACGTGTGGTCTTAGAGTTAATTCCTGCCGCCTCAGAAGCCGTTTCATTTTCACCCACCGCACGGATTTCAAATCCAAAAACAGTTTTCCACAAGACGATACCAACAAGCGCCGCACATGCTAGCGCAATGATAAATGCAATCGAAAGCGGAGTTTCGCCAAAGTAAGAAAGTTTCGGAATTGTAAACGCAGGTGCGATGGTTTGAGTTTCTGGATTTTGTGTTTCAGTCGTCTTGAAGATATAAAGCGTGACCCAGCTTGAAAGACCTGCGGCCACGAAGTTAAGCATGATCGTATTGATAACTTCATGAGATCCACGAACTGCTCTTAGCCAACCCGGTATCCATCCCCAAAAAGCTCCAGCTGCAAAGGCCGCTAATATAGCGACAATTGGAGCAATGGGTGAAGGTAGAGTTGGAAATACAATGCCTACGACCGCAGCGGCGAGCGCACCCGCGGTGAGTTGACCTTCGGCCCCGATATTAAATAAGCCAGCATGGAAAGCAAACGCGACCGAAAGCCCAGTAAAAATCAATGGCGTCGAATAGAAGAGGGTCATACCGAAGTCTTCCATGGAGCCAAACGCGCTTTTAAATAAAATACTCAAGACCTGAATTGGGCTCTCACCGGCGAGAGCAACAAATAGCAGACCAAGACCTAACCCCACCATCACAGAGACTGGCGGCTTGATCCAGTTGTAGATCTTTTCGCGATGGCTTAGGTTCATGATTTTTTTCCTCCGCCCATACAGAAACCGATCTCTCTTTCGTTAGCTTGGTCTCGACTAAACTCTGCAGTGATTTTGCCTTCGTAGATCACAAGTACGCGGTCAGAAAGTGACAGCACTTCTTCGAGCTCTGAAGAGATCAAAAGCACACCAACGCCTGAGTCTCGCGCTTGCAAAATCCTTTGATGGATGGACTCGATCGCTCCCACATCAACCCCACGCGTGGGTTGTGCTGCGATAAGGACCTTTGGGTTNNAAGCCAGCGGGCGATCAGCAGCTTTTGCTGATTGCCGCCCGACAATCCTTTAGCCATGATATCTAAGCGCGCGGGACGTACATCGTAATCTTTTAAAGCTTTTGCAGCTCTATTTTTAAGCACACTTCTTTTGATCCACTTCGCTCCGAGGCGACGAACCGAAAACTCTTTCGATCTATGTAAACCGAATAGAAAATTATCTTCGACCGTCTGATTGAGCATCAATCCTTCGTGATGTCGATCTTGAGGGATAAGACCTAAACCTAGGTCTCTGATCTGCGAGGTTTTGCATTCGCTGACATCTTGATCTAAGAGCGCCACCTGACCCGAAGTTCTGCACTCCTTGCGAGTCGGGTGCAAGATCGCCTGAATGAGTTCAGTCTGACCATTTCCTTCAACTCCAGCAATCCCTACAACTTCACCGGGTCTCACTTTTAAGCTAATTTGATCGAGGATCTTTCGATCTTGATCAACGAGCGTAAGGTCTTTGATTTCTAAAACTGGCTTTGCTTGTGCGTAGGCCGCTTTCACCTCGCGCTTTTCGTGCGAGAGACTCAGTAGAACCTTACGTCCGACCATCAACTGCGCCAACTCTTCTGGATTAGTTTTACTGGTCGAAGTTTCGCCACTCACGCGGCCTGCACGAAACACAGTAACGTTATCTGTAAAGCTCATTACCTCAGTCAGCTTGTGCGTAATGATGAGAATCGTCTTACCCTCAGCT
The DNA here is from genome assembly GCA_002291495.1 of Bacteriovoracaceae bacterium UBA1018. Lineage (GTDB taxonomy): Bacteria > Bdellovibrionota > UBA1018 > UBA1018 > UBA1018 > UBA1018. Next base: position 4,841 of record DBAE01000033.1, read on the forward strand.
TTGAGCTTTTTCATATTGTCTAAAAGCTCAGTCGTCTCCTGAGGAGTTAAGACTGCAGTGGGCTCGTCTAAGATCAAAATTTGTGCGTGACGATAAAGGAGTTTTAGAATTTCGATTCGCTGCTGCACACCGACCGATAGAGTCTCGACCGGTGCATCGAGATCGACTTTCAAACCGTACTGTTCTGAGATTTTTTGAAGATCCTTGCGGGCCTGCGTGCGATCGACTTGCGAGAAGATCCCTAGCCCCTTTTTAGGTTCGGCACCTAAGATAATATTGTCGAGTGCTGTGTGAGGCCCCGCGAGCATAAAATGCTGATGAACCATTCCGATACCAGCAGCAATTGCATCTCGAGGACCACGCCAGTGTCTGGCTTGTCCATTTACGATAATCTCGCCTGAATCAGGATGAGTCATGCCGTAGAGCATCTTCATGGCGGTCGATTTACCTGCGCCATTTTCGCCGATGATCCCGTGGATTGTGCCTGCCTCTACCTTAAGGCTCACGCCCGCATTGGCCACACACGATCCATAAGCTTTCGCGAGATCGCGAAGCTCTATTGCAATGCCTCGAGTTTCCATGAAGTCCTATTTTTTTTCGTTTTTATAGAAATCAGGAACTTTTACTTTGCCGGCAATGATAGCAGCCTTGAGTTGATCGGCCTGCTTACGGATAGCATCAGTCATGAGTTTCTCGTTGTGTTGATCGATTGCGTAATCGATACCGCCGTCCTTAAGACCAAAGCGTTGGGTCCCTGCTTTAAACTGAGACTTTGAAACTTCTTCGATCGCTTTGAATACCGCTTGATCGATCTTTTTCAGCATGCTGGTTAAGATCAATCCTGGCTTGACCCAGTTTTGGTTGGAATCCACTCCGATTGCGTACTTCTTTTTTTCTTCGGCAGCATCGAAAATTCCCATCCCAGATGCACCGGCCGCACTGAAGATCACGTCCACGCCGCTTGAGTATTGCGACAACGCAAGCTCTTTGGCTTTTGGAGGATTATTCCATGCATCTCCGGTCACACCGACATAATTGGAAACGACTTTTACTTTAGGATTAATTTTTTTTGCGCCCGCTTCATAAGCGACATGAAATCTTCGGATAAGAGGAATATCCATTCCGCCGATAAAGCCCAGCTGGCCCGACTTGGAAGCCATCGCAGCAATAGCACCGACGAGGTAAGATCCTTCGTGCTCTTCAAACATCAGAGACTTTACGTTCGGAGCATTTACTTCTGCATCAACGAGAACGAAATGTTTGTCAGGAAATTGAGAAGCAACTTTTTTCACTGCTTCACCTTGGGCTACGCCGACTGCGATGATGAGATCGAAGTCTTTTTTGGCCATCGACTTCAGAAGGGGTTCATAAGCACTGTCATCAGTGGCTTCGACATACTTGATAAACGCTTTCAGTTTATCTTTTGCCTCGGTAGCACCGCGGAAAGCAGAGGAGTTAAATGACTTATCGTCTTTCCCCCCTTTATCGAATACGAGACCAACCTTAACTTCGGCCCACGCAGAGCTTAAGCCCCCTGCAAAAGTCGCTAAAAAAACAATAGTCAGGATTCTCATCGGTTTCATCCAATTCCAGTTTTTATGTTTGATGCGCATCATATCTATATCTTGATAGGGTGTGTTGACAACTGCCTTTCGCCGTACTATACCCGACTCTCGATCTCGGGAATTAATTTATGGAAATGGTACATTTCATCCCTCCAAGTCAAAGAAGAATTGCGATGTTGGCTGCACAAGCCGACCATTCGCCCGTCTTGATTCATGGTGGTAGCGGAACAGGTAAAGGCGCGATTGCTAAGTGGATTCACAATAATGGACCCCGCGTAGGACGTCCTTTTATCGTGGTCAATCGCGAAACATCACTCTTAGCTCAGCTTCCTCACGCCCAAGGTGGCACAATCACCATCTTGGAAATTGGCAGCTGGCCTCTTTCTGAACAAAAAATTCTACTCGAATTTTTGAACACGAAATCAGTCCCGCATCCAGAAAACCCTTCAATGCGTATGATCGTGAATGCTCGCATTATCGCCACAACGAGTCAATCTCNNAGCTGAGAGCGGATTATTTAACGCAGAACTTTTTGAAAAATTGACCACCTATCGCTTAGAAATGCCGCCTTTATTCCGCCGTACCGAAGAGCTTGAAGACATCGTGACGGGCATTACAGGTGAGATC
>DBAE01000067.1 GCA_002291495.1 Bacteriovoracaceae bacterium UBA1018
GCTTTATCAAGCGATACAAGATTATGGAGAGCGGAAGATCCAACAAGTATTAGGAAGATAGGCGCGCGGCCAGGCAATTCTAAATTGCGAAATCTGAATCCACGCCGCCGCCGCATCCGACTCCCGCTAAAATTCGCATTTCCGCCATTGCCAAATGCCCCTAAAAGACGATTAATAACCCATATGAGTACCTCGCGCCCCACCCAAGCCGCTGAAGCCCAATCCAAAACCCAATCTCAGTCCCCATCCATGACTCGGTCTCAGGTCGAGCTCTTATCCCGAAGAATTCAAGCCGCCCGCGGGCAGATCCCGTGTGATCTCATTCTCAAAAATGTGCAATGGCTCGATGTCTTTTCATGTGAGTGGAGAGAAGGTGATGTTGCGGTCATTGACGGAACGATCGTAGGAGTCGAAGCGGGACTCAAGGCAAAGAGGGAAGTAGATCTCAAGGGAAAATGGGTAGTGCCGGGTTTTGTGGACGCACACGTACATCTTGAAAGTTCGATGATGGTTCCAGGTAATTTTGATCGTGTTGTCCTTCCTAAAGGCACGACGACCGCCATCTGTGATCCGCATGAGCTCGCTAATGTGATGGGTCCAAAAGGGATCGCCTATTTTCTATCGGCAGCAGAAAGTCTGTCCATGGATTTGTGGGTGATGATGAGCTCGTGTGTACCAGCAACACATCTCGAGACTAATGGCGGCGGTACAATCTCAGCCGAGCAGTTGCTTAGTCTTGCTGTGCATCCTCGCGCTCTTGGACTAGCAGAGATGATGAATATGCCGGGAGTTCTTAACGCCGATCCAGAAATTATAAAAAAGCTGGTCGCATTTTCGACTCCTCAGGGCCGCATGAATCTCGATGGGCACGCACCTTTGCTTCGCGGAAAAGATCTTTCAGCATACGCAGCCAGTGGTGTCTCGAGTTGTCATGAATCATCAGAGTTAGAAGAAGCTCGTGAAAAATTAAGTAAAGGGATTTCCGTATGGATCCGCGAAGGGAGTGTAGCCAAAGATTTGCATGCACTCTTACCGCTCCTTAATTTAGCTACTTCGACGAGTTTGGGTTTTTGTACAGACGATCGAAATCCACTCGATATCGCTGTCGAAGGGCATCTCGATCATCTTGTGCGGGAGTCGCTCAAATTTTCGAAACTTACCCTCGAAGATGAATCCACAAGAGTTGCGCCCGAAGTCATTTACAGGGCTGCTTCGTGGAGTGTGGCCCGACATTACGGTCTAGATAGCCGCGCGACTCGCGTAGGAGCTATTGCTCCGGGATATCAGGCAGACCTTGTTGTTCTAGATGATGCGGAAACTTGCGCTATACATTGCGTATATAAAAAAGGTCTGCTCGCTGAAGAGTTACTGGATGCGCAGGCACAACTTTCCACTGACGCCTCTTGGGAACTGAATTCAATCAAAGCACAGATACCAGAAGTAGCCGACCTCAAAGCACCCGAAGGACAGGTACATGTCATTGGAGTCAATGAAGGTAAAATTATCACTCAGCGCGAAGTGCGTGCTCATAACTCTCCAGGAGTAGCTAAGCTTTCAGTTCTCGAACGCTATGGAAAAGGTTCAAAACCCGCCAACGCCTATGTGACTGGTTTTGGAGAAAAGCTCCGTGGCGCAATTGCATCGAGTGTGGGCCATGACAGTCACAATCTCATTGTGGTGGGAGACCAAGAAAACGATATGCGTACAGCATTGAGCGTACTTGCTCAAAGTGGGGGAGGTTTCTGCGTTGTGCAAGATGGTCAGGTTAAATCTCATCTTGCATTACCGATGGGGGGCCTCATGTCTAAAGAAGATCCTCACGTCATGAATCGCTCCCTCAAGGATCTCAAAGGAGCAAGTCAAGCTATTGGATGTGAACTGAGTGAACCATTCCTACAACTTGCTTTCTTAAGTTTGCCAGTGATTCCGTCGCTGAAACTCACGGATCAAGGATTAGTCGACGTTGATCAGTTTAAGATCATCGACGTACGAGTCTAGTCTAGTGAGGTTACTTCAAACCAAAACTAGCGTGCACATTTACCGTAATCACTTGTTCTCCTGCTTCCACTGGAGCTGAAGAGTCCATGGCTTCAGATGAACGCATCGCTTTAGCCATCATGGGCATCGGAGGGGGAGGGGCGCCCTGAAGCTGAGTGTTTTCAGAGATGCTGATCACTTCTCCAACTTTTGCTGAAAGAGCTGAAGCGAGTTTTTCTGCTTTGGATCGTGCATCCAGCGCAGCATCTCGTAGACATGCGGCTGTTTCGGTTTTGAGTTTCTCCTCGGACAAAAATGATCTCAATCCACCTACGTCGCGAATGCCTTCGCGAGCAGCAATCGAGATGACTTCGCCCAGGCGTTGTGTTTGTGACGTTGAGACGGAGATACCCATTCGTGCTCGGTAGCCTTTAAAAACTTGCCGATCCTTTTGCCATTCAAACGCTTGATTTAAACTGTACTCGACCGTTTTAAGTTCTAAGTTTTCTAAACCAAGTTTTTGAACAGCTTTTCTTACTTTTTCATAGGCCTCAGTGGCCTGCTGGCTCGCTGCTTTGAGATCCATATTTTGAAATTCGCTAGTCAAGGTAATGGATCCTCGGTCTGGAGTTGTTTTTCGCACACAATTACCACTCACATTGACCTGCCGATCTACGGCTAAGGCGGAATGAAGGGGAGCGAGGAGTAAGTAAAAGCCAGTGATCAACGTGCAACGCAACAGAGTCTGAGGTCGTTTCATTTCTTCATTAATTCATGGAATAGCTACAAAAACAAGCACTTAGGCTCTACGTAAAAATCTCCTTGTATTCTTCCAAATTTAGAATTATTCTAAATCTAGAATGAAAACAGCAAATCCTAAAACTCACTGTCTCAGTCCTCATCAAATTGAGGCGAAGCTGAAAGAGGCTGGCGTCAATGCCACCGCACAGCGAATTGCGATTTGTCGCTATGTTCTTTGTGAAGCGGATCACCCAACGGCTGAACAAGTCAAAGACTGGGCAGATCGCAATTTTCCGAAGATGAGTTTGGCGACCGTTTACAACACTCTCAAAACTTTGGTGGACGCAGGACTTTTGAGGGAGTTCAAATTTGGGCACTCAGAAAGCTCTGTCTACGACAACAACGTGACAGATCATCATCATTTCTTAGACGAGAAAACTGGTGAGCTCATCGATTTGCCTGCTGAAAAATTCAACGTTCAGTTCAACTTAGAAAAAGATTTTAAAGTGAAGGAAATGGAAATCCTTCTTAGAGGGACAAGAAGTTAATCTACAAGCACTAGTAATACAAAAGGGAGAAACTATGTCTCGTTTATTGAATATCGGCGAAAAATTTCCAGAGTTTTCTGTTCCAGCAGTGATCTCATTGGAAAAAGGAAAAGAATTTGTAACCATCGACCTCAACAATACAAAAGGTAAGTGGTCTGTATTTTTCTTCTGGCCAATGGACTTTACTTTTATTTGCCCAACCGAACTTGCTGAGTTTAACCGCGAGTTGAAAAACTTCCGCGATCGTGATGCGCAAGTCTATGGCGTCAGCACTGACTCTCAGTACGTGCATTTGGCCTGGAGACAAAGCCATCCAGATCTTAAAGATCTTGGATACCCGATGCTCGCTGATAATAAAAAGGATTTAAGTGAAGCACTCGGTGTACTTCATCCAAAAGAAAAAGTCGCACTTCGCGCTACTTACATCGTTGATCCAGATGGAATCGTTCGATGGGTGAGTGTGAATGACTTGAACGTTGGAAGAAACGTCAAAGAAGTAGTTCGCACATTGGATGCACTTCAAACCGACGAACTTTGCCCATGTAACTGGGAAAAAGGTAAAGCGACTATCAAAGTTTAAGCAAAGTCTAATTAGTTCTCTAACCCATTGCACCTTGATCAACACCACTCGTGGTTAGATGGGGCGCTCAAGTCTACTGCAACTACGATTTACTTCAAGCTTGGGCGCCTCAACTTAATTTTATAATTTAATTTTACAAAATGTGACTGGAGATTTTATATGTCAGTAACACTCGATTCAGTTTTAGGCGATCGTTCAACGGCTATCGCTCGAGATCTTAGACTCAATTTGACTCGACTCTTAGAAGAAGGCGCTCTTTCAAAAAATGAAGCGGCTTTTACGCTCTTAGCCACTGCAAGCTCGGTGGAGTACACGGAGCTCAGTCAATTTGCTCGCTCTCTTTTGTCTGAGCTAGGTTCGACTCCTGAGCAGATCCAAGAAGCTGCTGAGAGCGCAGCAATCATGGGAATGCTTAATACCTACTATCGTTTTCGCCATATGGTAGGAAAAGACGAAGATTATAAAACCGCTGGCTTGCGAATGACTGCCTTAGCGAAGCCTATTTTAGGTAAAGAGCAGTTTGAAATGTTAGCTCTTGCTGTGTCGGCAATTAATGGCTGCGAAATGTGCATTAAGTCTCACGAAAAGGTCCTTCGAGATCATGGCATCAGTGCGGATAAGATTCATGATCTTGCTCGCATTGCTGCAGTCGTCAAAGGACTCAAAGCACTTTCGCTTATTCCATCAGCTCCAGCGGCTTAAGGTCTGACCTTTCGCCAAGTCGCGATGAACTTTTGAGTGTATTTAGAAATTGGTTCTGGGATCGGAGCATCTGCTTTTCGTAATGCTTTCCAGAGTTGAGGAATTTGATCCCCCCGATAAAACCCTCTTTGGTCAAGATCTGTCCCCGTGTTGCACGTGGGCGGTATCAGTTGAAGAGGAGCATTGAGGTCTGATCCCAGAACCACCGCATCAGATCCGATTTCTAAAGACGCTGCCCGGAAGTGTTCCGCGAGTGCCTTAAGTCCAGTTTGACAAGTGTCTTTCGGACAAGACCCGCATTCTTTAGGTAGTGTCTCGATCGGGTCAACCATATCCACAGACGGAATGAGTCCAATCATACCCTTAGTTTGAGCAACTAATCTGAGTTGTTCATCAGAGACCGATCGTTCTGCCTGAAAATATCGTCTCAAAGTCGTGTGAGTATAGAGGTGGGGCTGCCCGGCTTTTTTCAATATTGGATATAGATCTTTTTGAGTTGCATCAGAAGAGTGCGCCAGATCAATCCAGACCTTTCTTTTAATCAGAGCCTCGACCATTTCGCGACCCTTATCAGATAATTTCTCGGGATTGACTCGAACCCCATTGTCGTCGTGATGAGGCGAAAATAGACTTTTTAGGAAATCAATCGGGGAGGCGAGAGCGTGCGAACCCTTGAGAAATGCGACTCCACCGTAATGATCTGCAGTGAGATGCATAAAAGTCACGATGCTAATGCCCCGATGATCTATAAAGGCTTCGAGGTCTTTCTCAGTTTCAAGAATCCCTGCGGCAGTCTCAAGCGACAAAACAAGGACTCGCTTTTTCATCGAGAGGGCGAGAGCTGCTTCTGATGCCTTACGTGCAATGACCCATTCTGGGTGATCAGCAACAAACGCCTCTGCTTGATCAATCTGGCGGTGGATCGAGTCTCTCAGTGAAAGGGTCATCAATGGGTGAGCATAGAGAGCTACGACGACAATTTGCAGATCAGAATGCTGGAGAGCGTCACCATTCATGCGGGAGTAGAATTTATCTTTCCAAGACGTTGATTTTAAAGGGGCATAAAAATTGCCTTGGAACATCCAGCTCATGCCTTCATTCATGAAAAGATGATTATGGAGGTCTACCGAAGCGCTCGCATTTAGCGTATGAAGATGAGGTGCCAGTAGTTGGAGTGCCAAAAACATGGCCATGTATTTTGGGAGTCGGGACATATTAGAATCTATAACAGGGTCTTATCTTGAGGGGCTTAAAAATTTTTAAAATCATCTCGGCTCTCTTCTTCGGCTTAAATCTAGCCATGGCCTCAGCGTCCCCTCCGGCGGCGGCTACTGCTCCTGCTTCGTCGGCCGAATCTTCAGCTGAGATGACACTCTATTTTTATCCCTCTCCCGGCTTAAACTGGGAGTCTCCAGCGAGTTTAAGCCTCTATACAGTACGCAACGAACTTTTGAGAAAGCCCCGCGCCATCGGACACGTCTCCATTGAGATTTCTTGTCCAAAAACCCCACAAGGCCAGGCGGTTCAAATATTGACGGGGATGAGTCAGCAAACGAAACTGGAGTCGATGAAGCTGATGCTTCTTAAAGGCTATGGCTTTGGAATTATGTTTCATGATTTTAAAGGAGCGCTTGAAGACCCTCGCAAGCTCAGGCCCGAACTCGAATCACGCTTCAAATCTGGAAATTTGAGTTTTTTGAACTTCAAGATCAACCAGCAAACTTGTGAACGACTTGCTCAATACATCCAAGAATATGATCAACGAGATTATGATCTTCACTATGGTCTGCCTAATCGACCGAGATACGGCGAAGGTTCAGGATGTTCGGCCTTTGGGGCAAGCTTTCTTGATGTAGCAGGACTTTTAGATGCCGAGTATCGTGATCAGTGGACACGCGTCTTAAGAGTGCCGCTGTCTTATATTGGTGGGCCGCTGACAGACCAGTATGTTTCAATATTTTCGACATTCTTTGCTTCCAAATGGGCAAATGAAAATGAGCCTCATCGTTCGATCTATTTTTGGGATCCGGACCTCATGCATGCTTGGGTCAAAAAGATCTGGGATCAACAGATAAAAAATCCCAATGGAGTCTATCACACCCTAAAAAAGGGTAATGCAATTGGCCTAAGTACCGATCGCCGTCATGTTTCAACACCAAAAGATTCCATTTGGAAAAATGAGATTAAAGAAGCCAAAAACAGCTCATCGCAATCAAGGTCGGTATCAACGCAAAAATCAATAGTTGAAGCGGACTAATTCCGTCCTCTCCGAAGTAGGACTTGAGTAGCCCAATGGCGATGGGATTGGGAGCATTGGCGATGGCCGTAAGTCCTCCACCGCACACCGCACCCGCCANNACTATATTTTAGCGTTTCCGAAAGTTCCCCCACTTGAGATCCCAGATATGTAAGGGCGGCGTTGTCCGTGACAGCGGTTAGTGCTGTAGCACTTACAAACATGGGCGCTTCAGATAAACTCTGAATAATGGGAGCAAGCCACCAGGACTGACGACTGCCTAGGATCACTAATCCTCCTAAAAAGGCTGCGACGAGCAGACTCTCTTTGAGCTGTAAGTCTTCTTGATACTCAGACGTGACTTTCGAAACCGCCAAAAAGATCAAAAATATTCCTAGAAAAACGACCATATGATGCGCAGTCATGACGACTAATCCAATCAGTAGTAGGTGCACAACACTGATCCAGAGCGGACATCTGTCGGTGGCGATCATTTCATGTTTGGGTTGAACTTTACCTGGATCGAGCCGGCTTAGTTCTTTACGGACAAACAGCGTTGCCAATATGACATTGAGGATGACGGCGATCACCGCTTTCCAACCAAACTGGGTAAACATGTAAGGCGTGCTCCAGTTCCAAGTGTTGGCAACGATCACTACGGGGGGAGCGGCAAAATTAGTGAGTACCCCGCCGATTGATATATTAACGAGCAAAACCGCTAACGTCACATACTTGAGGCGAGTGGACGTATGTGCTGCAAAAAAACGATCTTTGAGTAAGAGAGTAGTGACGGTCATGGCTGCTGGTTCAGTAATGAGGCTACCGAGGAGTGGTCCCAGCGTTAATGCGGTGAGATAAAATGACTGGGTCCCTGAGATTCGTGTCAGTTTGACAATAATACGACTCACGCCTTCGATCACCAGACGTGCAAAAACCTTAACTGGACGAGTTGCCGCCATTGCCATAATGACAAAAACAAACACTGGTTCTGTAAAGTTTAGGCCTTCTAAGAAGGTCACGGATTCGTGACTTCCCAGAAGAACGGTCAAAAAAATGATAAAGACGGCGGACCAAAGTCCAAAAACGATTTCAATCTCACCCAGGAGGTGAAAAAAGTTTTCACCAATAGATCCCTGCGGATATCGATGAGCTTGATGTTGAAATCGTTTCACCAAAAAAGTGTGCAGGATCGCAATAGCAAAGAGGATGGTCGCAGCCATATCTAAGGAGTGAGTGGACATGGCCTCAACAGATCAAAAAAAGTACAAAAGGTCATTTCATTTTTTCGTTGTTTCGGAGAGGGTCGCCTCATGAGCGTTGATGCGTCATCTTCCTTCCATATCTTATTTATCGGTCCAGTCTGGCCAGAGCCAACCTCGACCGCTGCAGGCTATCGAATCGGCGGAATGATCGACTATCTACAGATGCAATCTTGGAAAGTATCTTTTGCAAGTGCGGCAAAAGAGAACGCATTTTCGGACTCACTGAAAAGTCGTGGCGTAAATATTTTTCCAGTTCAGCCTAATGACGCATCGTTTGATCAATGGATCAGGGAGTTATCTCCAGATTTTGTACTCTTCGATCGTTTTATGACTGAAGAACAGTTTGGATGGAGGGTGCATGAAGCTTGTCCTCAAACAGTTCGAATATTAGACACGAGTGACCTTCACTTTTTAAGAAGAGCGAGAGGGCACGCACTTCAATCTCATTCATTAGAACAAATCGCATCCGCCTCAATTCCACTTCAAACTGAAGATGCACTTCGAGAGGTTGCATCGATCTATCGAAGTGACCTGACACTCATGATCTCGGATTTTGAGATGGAGATTTTGACTGGAAGGTTTGGTCTTCCGAAAGAACTTATTTTTCTTCATCGTCTCTCTTATCCGAAACGCATTAACAGTGTGCCTAACTTGAACGAACGTAAGCATTTTGTAATGATCGGGAACTTTAGGCATCTTCCTAATCGAGATGCTTTTTTTTGGATGAAAGACAAGATCTGGCCTCTGATCCGACAAGAACTTGATAAGAGGGGGATGAAAGATGTCGAACTCCACTGTTATGGTTCCTATCCTCCTAAAGAAGTGATGGATTGCGATCATGAAAAAACGGGATTTCGTGTGAAAGGTTGGACGCCAGATCAATTCCATACTCTGAGCCAATATCGTGTGAGTTTGGCCCCTCTACGATTTGGTGCCGGCATCAAAGGAAAAATCGCGGATAGCTGGTATTGCGGAACTCCGGTTGTCACTACACCCATTGGCTCTGAAGGAATGCACGGAGCTCTTGAATTTTCAGGAAGAGTTGCGCAGAGTGAAGAACAATTTGCGCAGGCATCAGTGGATCTCTATCGCGACCCAGAAACCTGGCATCTTGAACAGGAACAGGGCCACCGACTGATAAGAGACCTCTATGATAGCGAAACTCTCAATGAGGGATTACTTAGTCAGTTGGTGCAGGCGCGACAGGTCTTAGGTCAAAGAAGAGAAAAGAACTTTGTCGGTCAGATGCTCCTTCATCATCTGAGTAAGAGTACTAAGTATTTTTCTAAGTGGATCGAAGAGAAGAATAAAAAAGGAATGGGAAAATGAAGATTGCTTCCTGGAACGTCAACGGTATTAGAGCTGCTGCTAAAACTCATTTTTTTAATTGGTTTGATGCCGTAGGTGCTGACATCATTTGCTTGCAGGAAATTAAGGCCACGCCAGAGCAACTGGATGATTCACTTAAGCACCCGTTTGGTTATCAGTCCTATTGGAATCCAGCACAAAAGCCAGGATATTCGGGCACCGCAATCTACACTCGAACAGAACCCCTTGAG
>DBAE01000013.1:0-5539 GCA_002291495.1 Bacteriovoracaceae bacterium UBA1018
TATTTGGAGTGAGCGCATTTTGGAAAACCTGGAAGGTACTTTTCTGAAAAATCTCAGAAAGATCCTGAAGCTCAAGTCCAAAACGGACATCCGGCTTATCGCTTCCATAGCGGCTCATCGCCTCTTTATATGGCATGCGAGGAAATGGAGTTTGGATCTCTTGTCCAAGAATCTCTTTCCAGAGTTTCGAAATCATTTTTTCTAAGATTGGAAAGAACGCTTCTTCGTCCAGGAACGAAGTTTCAATATCGATTTGAGAAAACTCTGGCTGGCGATCTGCTCGAAGGTCTTCATCTCGGAAACATCGCGCGACCTGATAGTATCGATCCATACCGCTGATCATGAGAAGTTGTTTGAGGGTCTGTGGAGACTGAGGAAGCGCGTAAAAGGTACCTGGGTTAAGTCTGCTCGGAACGATAAAGTCACGCGCTCCTTCTGGAGTCGACTTGTAGAGAATTGGTGTTTCAACTTCGACAAACTGGTTCTGATCAAGGTGGTTTCGCACGATCGAAAGCATGCGGTGACGGACCAATAAATTGCGCTGCAAACTAGGTCGGCGTAAATCTAAGTATCTGTGCTTGAGACGAAGGGTCTCAGCTACATCGACATCATCTTCGATTGAAAATGGAGGTGTTTTTGCCTCTGAAAGGATTCTCATATCAGAGATCGCTACCTCGATCTCGCCCGTAGCCATCTTAGGATTAGTCATACCTTCAGGGCGGCGGCGTACTTTACCCTTGCACCAAAGAACATATTCAGATCGAATTCGGCCAGCAATCTCATGAGCTTGTGCTTCAGTCGGATCCACTACGATTTGGGTGAGGCCGTAACGATCTCGAAGGTCAGCAAAAACGAGTCCTCCATGGTCACGTCGTTTTGCCACCCAACCACAAAGCGTAACTTCCTGACCGAGTTGATCGGCACGAAGCTCGCCGCAGTGATGAGATCTCACCGTACGAACAGGAGGAAGAGTTGATGCAGAAGAAGAGACACTGTGACCATTCATGTTAAAGCCTTTGAACCTTTCTAGAAATCGCCATCCCATTTAACACTTGAATGGCGAGACGCGCAAGCTTTCGGCATGCTGCTTGCGACACCTGATCATCAATTTATGCCAACAGCCAAGCTTTCAGCTCGCGCTTATAAATCCCGCTGCATCTCCTATTCTTGGAAACCCATATGGGAGGCGGGGGACTACTACGCCCGTATATCCGAGCTTTTAGAACAGGCACAGGACTATGCGGTATTTGTCGGTTGGCAGATCGATTCACGCACCCCGTTAGTTCACCCGAGTTCGGGTCAAATCGAAACCCTGAAGGAAAAGATGGTTCGCATCTGTGAAAGTCGGCCTAATTTCCACTTTTACCTCCTGATGTGGGATCACGCCTACTTTTACACCCTCGAAAGAGAAATCCTTCAAGGGCGTATCTGGGATAACGTTCATCCAAGGATTCATTTCGTATTTGATAACCGAGCCCCTTATGGAGGGTCCCACCACGAAAAGATTGCCATCGTCGATGGCCGTTATGCGTTTACCGGCGGAATTGATATTTGTGATGAACGCTGGGACTCACCTCAGCACCTATTTATTGATCGCCGAAGATCCCTCGATTGGAAAGAAGAGCATCACGGCCCCTATCACGATCTCGCCGTCGAAGTGACAGGTCCCATTTGCCAAGAAGTGCAGGAACATGTGGAGAAGCGTTGGAAGAAGCTCAGCTCTATCCCCTTTCCTAAACTTCCACTGGCACATGAAACAACACCCAAAGTAGCTGATTCACACTCACTGTATGACGTTTATCTGAGCCGCACTATCGCTGAAATCGAGGGCGGCGACGAACGAGGAGTTCCGATCATCCGAGAGATCGAATTCCTGACGATGGAAATGATTCAACAAGCTGAACATCGGCTCATTTTAGAAGGCCAATACTATTGGTCAGAAAAATTAAACGATACTTTAATAAAAAAAATCCATCAAATGAGAGGCAAAGACTTCGAAGTTTTTCTGATTCTGGCAGACACACGGAGTTTAAAATCTCTCAGCAAGCAAATGGCTTACTATGAGCTTAAGCTCATTAAAAAACTCCAAGACGCTGCACGATTTTCCAAAGTGAGATTAGTCATGGGTACGCCACGAGTTAAGTCTTCAGACGGGAAAACTACTCGTCCTATTTATGTTCACTCAAAAATTATCATCGTGGACGATATAATGATGTCGATAGGATCTGCCAATTTCGCAGCCCGAGCCTATCGCCTCGATACCGAACTGAATTTAACGATAGTAGCAAAGAACCAAGATGATCGAGCTTTCATCGAGAAAACTGCTCACCAAGTACTTGGACATTGGAATCTACAAAGCGTTACACGCTCCTATCCGCAAGAGGTTCAAGACCCAACCGTAATCAATGGTCCCCAAGTTGAGCTGAGAGCTTTTGATCCTCTTCGAGATTCGAAAGAGATTCGCCTCGCTCATCCTTGGCTGAGCCGTATTCCATGGCAGTACTTCTTTGATCCTGAAGTCCCGTGGCTCTATCCTTTGAAAAGACGATTTCGAAATTGGTCAGTCACAAGATCTTGGCTTGCTTTCTCGATTTCAGCTCTCACTTGGGCACTGGGTCTCTTACTCACAATCGTACTCGTCGGTCCTACTCCCGATGAAACTCAGCCATGGTCGTGGGCCTATCTTTGCCTACTTTATTCAGTTTGGGTACTTCCTGTCCCGTTCTTACCTCTTGCCCTCTTTGCGACCCTCCATTTAGAGGAACCCATAGCATCTCAAATCATTATCTTCTCATTTTGGACTGCGAGTATCTGGGGCTACACTGTAGCTCGCATGTTTCCTAACTCAGCTGCACGTTTTTACCGTGAGACAGGTCAACATTGGTTACCTCAGCGCCTAGGCCTTCGCAGCTTTCCGCACATCCTCAGCGTACTCATGGACCCAAGAGTCAACTTACGCTCTAAGATCGTCTACCAAGGACTCTACTGTGTGCACTTTCCCTGGTTTATCTTAGGGACTCTCTTAGGGATGGGTAGTTTACTTTACATGCTCATCCGTTTGACACATCTTGCGGCAATTCAGATCGGGGCCAACGTAGAGTCCTACGCGCCAATTGCATGTGGTATAAGTTTTTTGTGGGGAACCGCCTACTTGGTGTTTGGTTTAGACAAGGTTCGAAAGGAACAAAAGAGTGGAAAGACAAAAGCTACGAGTACTGTCGTACAATATACATAAAGGATTTACGACTGGGAATCGCGGATTTGTCCTGAAGCGGATGCGTGAAGCGATCCACTCAGTGCAGGCGGATCTCGTTTTCCTGCAAGAGGTATTAGGGCAACATTCAGGTCATCAAAAAAAGTATGAAGACTGGCCGGACGTCCCGCAATTTGAATACCTATCGGACCAACTTTGGCCGCACTTCGCCTACGGACGAAATGCAGTGTACACGTCTGGACATCATGGAAATGCGATCTTAAGCAAATATCCATTTTCATTCTGGGAAAATATCGACGTCTCCACAAATCGACTTGAACGAAGGGGCCTACTCCACGGAGTCATCGAAATACCTCATCGCAAAAAACCAGTACATGCCATTTGTGTACATTTAGGACTTTTGGAAACCGAGAGACAAACTCAAGTCAAAAACCTCTGCGAGAGAATTGATCGAATGGTGCCTCATGACGAACCTCTGATTATCGGGGGCGACTTCAATGATTGGCGGATCCGACTCACTCGACCTCTGCATAACAAAGTAGAAGTGAAAGAAGCTTTTAAAGAGATGTATGGCGATCACGCCCGCACCTTTCCGAGCTGGCTCCCCGCACTGAAACTCGATCGCATTTATTATCGCGGGATGAAAATCCAAGATGCAAGGACCTTAACGGGCCGTCCTTGGAATCAACTCTCGGATCACGTAGCTCTTTATTCTGAGCTCCTCGTATAACCGGTAGGATTTGAAGAGAGCGCAGGATGCCGAGAAAGGCTGAGCGCGCCGACTCAGTGGCCCTCAAGTCACTCATGTGCACAAGTCTGACTACGCAGCGTGATGAGCGCGGTAAACTTCCTGAAGTACTCCGATCAGTTGATCCAATGTATAAGGTTTTGCTAAAAATCGAGCTCCAGGCATATGGGTAATGCGTTTTTCGCCCTGCGATACCGCGGACAAAACGACAGTTGGAGGCACCGACCCAAATTCTTGCTGAATTTTGGTAAAGACTTCTTCTCCCGTCATTCCCTCTAGACTCAGATCAAGCAATACGACATCCGGCCAGCTCTTTTTCAGCTGTTCAAGTGCCTGCTCGCCGCCTTCTACTAGGTCGACCTGATAATTGTAAGTCTCCAAGACAATCCCGAGAGTCTCTCGTACAGATTGATCGTCTTCAATGACCAATACCTTCATGCGTCATTACCCCTCTTTATCTTGATGATGACAACCGGGTGAACTCCTTGCATATTCGGATCCAATGAGCCAGAAAAAAGAATCGAAGATGCTAAGAAAAGAACATGACTCCCTCGGCGAAGTTGAGGTTCCTAGTCAGGCGCTCTACGGTGCTCAGACTGTTCGTGCTCTCAATAACTATCAAATCTCGGGCCGAACCGCGCACCCGGACCTCATCAAAGCTTATCTTTATTTAAAGCGCGCAGCCGCTAGAGCCAATCTAGAAGCGGGAAGCCTGGAAAAAGCACAAGTAGAAGCAATCTACCGCGCCGTAGATGAATTGCTTTTGAAAGAATCGCTTTGGCCAGAAATCTTTCCACTGGATCCCTATCAGGCAGGCGCAGGCACAAGCCTCAATATGAATGTGAACGAGGTCATCGCCAATCAAGGCAACCTTTTGAGTGGCGGAAAATTAGGAGTCTACAAACTTCTCCATCCCAATGACCATGTCAATTGTTCACAATCGACGAACGATACCTTTCCAACCGCAATGCGACTTGCATTGCTAATTGCATCACTCCGATGCGGGGATGAAATAAAAAAATTAGAATCTTCGTTTAATAAAAAATCTAAATTATGGGATCAAATTCCAAAATCTGCGCGTACCCATCTTCAAGATGCTGTACCGATGCGACTCGGCCAAGAGTTTTCGGGTTATGGCGCGATGTTGGGACGTGTGGCTCTGTGGTTCGAAATTGCTCGCGATCAACTGCGCGAACTTGGAATTGGTGGAAGTGCTGCTGGTACGGGATTGAATGTTCCGTCGGGTTATCGGCGAGTCATTTTACGTGAACTGGAGATTTTAGTCGGCGAAAAATTGCATGGTGCTGAAAATCTATTCGAAGCGATGCAGGCTCAGGCACCGGTGGCTTTGTATTCGTCAATGCTTCGTCTATTGGCTCTTGAGATGACTCGAGTTTGCAACGACTTGCGATTAATGGCGTCGGGGCCATCTACGGGTCTGTCAGAAATACTACTGCCTGCGGTACAACCCGGCAGCAGCATTATGCCAGGCAAAGTAAATCCGTCCATCTTGGAGATGGCTAATCAATCTTGGTTCTCTGTGATTGGATACGATCAAACTATTGCGATGTCATTAC
>DBAE01000013.1:5551-5733 GCA_002291495.1 Bacteriovoracaceae bacterium UBA1018
TCGAAGCAACACGTGTTGCTTCGAATACATTGCGAACCTTACGGGAACTGTGCGTAGATGGTTTGGAGCCCAATATTGAACGACTGCGAATGTACTTTGAAAGCACACCACAAATCGCAACTGCGCTGAGTCCGAAGCTCGGCTATGAGCGCACTGCGGAGCTCGTTAAGGAGTCACTGAAA
>DBAE01000089.1 GCA_002291495.1 Bacteriovoracaceae bacterium UBA1018
GGCAATGGGATCTCTCCGAAGCACGATGTCGGGGCGTTTCTGCGGACTTTTGAACAGACGATTATCCGTGCACTCAGGGATGCAGTGGGAGTAGTAGCGGAGTCTCGAGAGCATGCCACCGGCGTATGGGTCGGAGACAAAAAGCTGATCTCACTTGGGATCGGAGTCAGAAAATGGGTGGTCTATCACGGCGCTGCGATCAATGTGACGAATGATCTTAAGCCTTTTCATCTCATTTCCCCGTGTGGATTTGCACCCGAGGTCATGACTCGCTTGCAAGATTTAACCACCAGTCTTCCGAGGGGTGAGTGGAGACCATGGCTAGAAAACGCTCTAGCTCAAGCATTTGAGCCAGGTGCTCGAGTCGAGCTCAAAATGCTTCAGGCCCTCTCGTAGGCGTATTTATGAGAAGAATTTATCTGCGCGTTCCCAGTCCGTTCAGAAGACTCAATAGTTCTGCGCGAGTGGTAGGATTAGTTCGAAATGTTCCGAGCATTGAGCTCGTAACCGTGTAGCTGCTTTGTTTTTCTACTCCGCGCATCATCATGCAGAGATGAAATGCCTCAATAATCACGGCTACGCCGTAGGGTTTGAGAGCCTTCATGAGAGACTCAGAGATCTGCGAGGTCAAGCGCTCCTGAACCTGTAGCCGTCTTGCAAACATGTCGACCACTCTTGGGATCTTGGAGAGCCCGACTACTTTGCCATTTGGAATGTATGCAACGTGCGCTTTTCCATAAAAGGGGAGTAGATGATGTTCGCAGAGTGAAAAAAGTTCGATATCGCGAACGATGACAATTTCGCTCGAACCTTCTTTAAATACGGCTCCTCCAATGACTTCCTGGACGGTCTTTTCGTAACCAGAGGTAAGATACTTCATCGCTTTCGCATATCTTCGAGGGGTATCTTTGAGTCCTTCGCGATTGGTGTTCTCGCCGAGAAGAGTAAGGATAGATTCTACGTGTGCAGTCACTTCCGGATGGGCGTCTGCATGACGGTGAGATGCTGTAAGTCCTGATTTTTTTCCCGATGACTTCATATTCGCTTTCTACACCAAAAATGGTAGATCCCAAAGCATGCAATGCAATCTCCATCAGGCCGTTTTGCGCTCATTAGAGCAGCTATTGGACCCAGAATTAAAACTACCCATCACGGATTTAGGCATGATCCAGGACCTAAAAGTCTCGGATCGTGGGGATGTCAGCCTACTCTTATTGATGACCAATCCAGCATCTGCCTATCGTTCTCAAGTTGAAGATATGGTTACGAGTTCTATTCGAAAAGTAGTGGAGCAGGAAATGAGCTCCGTGAAGAGTTCGGTGAGTATTCGCGTGGAGGGCTTTTCTGAAAAGTCTCCCACTACTGGCATCACTCGCTCCAATGGCGCAAAGCAAATTCCAGGCGTAAAACATGTAATCGCTGTCTCAAGCGGCAAAGGGGGGGTTGGAAAAAGCACGGTTGCTGTGAATTTAGCAGTCTCTCTAGCAATGGAAGGCGCCAATGTAGGACTGATGGATTGTGATGTTTATGGACCCAATATTCCCACCATGCTTGGGGTAACGGAAGAGCCTGTCATCGAAAATGATCCTGAGACCGGAGAGCGGTTTACGCCTCCAATTGCCCATGGAATCAGTGTGATGTCGATGGGTTCGCTCGCGCGCTCAGATGAGCCTCTGATCTGGCGAGGACCTATGTTGCACAGTGTGGTCAATCAATTTTGCCATCGGGTGAACTGGGGACAACTCGACTATCTGATCGTTGATATGCCTCCCGGTACTGGGGATGTGCAGCTCTCTTTAGCTCAGATGGTTCCAGTAACAGGTGCAGTACTTGTGAGCACGCCTCAGGAAGTATCTATTCAAGATGTACGACGCGCCTATCATATGTTTGAAAAAGTCCATATTCCTGTCTTAGGACTTGTTGAAAACATGAGTTACTTTCGATGCAACGATTGTGAAAAAAAGCACTATCTCTTCGGCGAAGGTGGCGGAAAAGCCCTTTCAANNTTGATCTACTGGCGGAAGTTCCACTTGTTCAACAGGTGCGTGAAGGTGGAGATGAAGGGCGCCCGATTGTGAAGAGATCTCCCGCATCCGACATTGCTCGAGAGTTTCAAATCCTTGCTCGAAAGGTAGTTCATCAAGTTTGGAGAGCAGAGCAAGAGGGTGTCGATCCCACTCAACTTGTTCAACTCAGTCAGTTCGATCGATAAGTCGGCCCGCGCTTTGCAGACTGTGCGAAGTGAAAGGGGATTTTAAAATGAAACAATCACGTTCAAATAAATCCAAGTCCAAAGCTAAATCGAAAACCAGCGCAGCTCGAGGTTCAAGTGCACGCAAAGTGGGATCTGCTCGCTCAAAGACCCGCAATGCGAAGCCTGTCTCTGCAAAAAGTCGTCGTCCTGTAGCGAAGAAAGCACGTCCAAGTCGCTCTAAGGCGACCACTCGTGCTGTTTCTCGTAAACGCAGCAACGAAATTTCGATTCCATCGATGAGAGAGCTTGGTCAAGAAGTGGTCAGCTCCATCCGTTCCGTATTACCGACCACCACCAAGGGTAAAAGCAGCCGCGGAAAAAAGAAAAGTAACTCAATTTTGAGAGCTGCCTAATGCCTACAGCCTCACGTAAAAAAATTCGATCGGCAGAAGATATCCTAAAACGCGCGTTGAAAGATTATGGCAATCGCGCCCAGGCCGAACGAATTGCCGCTTGTGCTCTGGAAGGTCTGACGATTACCTCAAAAGAGAGTGTTGCCAAACCCCGAGCAAAGGCCAGAAAGAGCGTGAGACGTAGTAAAAGAAGTTGATTTTGAAGAGCGCGGGTACTTGAGCTGACACCTAGGTTGCATAAACTGCGATCAATGACGCTAGTGCCCGCGTTTTTCTTGCTTAGCCTTCTTTACCGATGGCTTCGACTGGGCAAGCTTCCAATGCGGCCTGGGATTTGGCCTCTTCATCGGGTGTAGTTGGCTGCTTATAGACATAAGAGTAGCCATGGTCATCATTACGAGTGAAATTGTCGGGCGCTTCAGTCCGGCAAGCATCACAATCGATGCATTGGTCGTCAACAAAATATCGGCCGGGTTGATTATCGGGCCATTTCTTAGAGATGTCTGCCATATCAGACCCTTTTTCACGGATTCTCTGTTTAAAGTCAAGACTGTAAAATGCTACGCTATACTGTACGTATGGTGGATCAAAAAGCAGATCAAGCAGTCGTGAACCAGGCTTCTGTTCGAAGTAAGTACAAAATTATCATCAGCGACTGTCATCTGTCGGCTGGACGATACTTTGAAGGTCATTTGAACCCGCATGAAGACTTCTATTTCGATGAAGAAATGGTGGAGTTTTTCGACTACTTTTCCACGGGCGTTTATGGCGACACCGCTAACGGTCCGGTCGAAGTGGAGCTGATCATCAATGGTGACTACCTCGACTTTCTAAATGTGCCCGTTCAAGGGGAGTTTGAAGAAGCCATTACGGAAGAAATGGCTGTCTACAAAGCCGATGCCATTATTAAAGGACATCCGGCCGTCATGGCTGCTTTGAAGCGGTTTNNCGGTTTGCGTCTCGTCCTGGAAAAACAATTACCTATCTTATTGGAAATCATGATGCGGAGCTTTTCTTTGAGGGAGTGCGTGAACGTATCACTCGTGAGTGGGATCCAAACGGTCAGTATCCCAGTGAAAAAGTAAAACTCATCGCCGATCGCGACCGCCTTCTTTATGAAGGTGGACTCGAGGTGCGACACGGCAATCAGTTTGAAGCGGGAAATATTTTAAATTTTGAGAAGCCGCTTTTGTCAGAACACCTGGATCGGCCAGTGCTGAATATTCCTTGGGGAAGTTTCTATGTTCTGAAGATCGTCAATCGTCTCAAATGGGAGCGAGAATTTGTCGACAAAGTTCGTCCTGTTAAGCTCTTTGTTCTGTTCGGATTAGTGATCGATCCTTGGTTTACCATCCGATTTGTTTCTTTGTCGGTATTTTACTTCTTAAAAACCCGATTTACCTGGAGTCCTAAACGTCGCGCTAATTGGAAGGTGACGTTGGATATCTTGCGCCAAGAAACAAAAGTGTTTTTGGATTTAGAAGAAGAAGCTCGTCAAATCTTAGATGAACGAGCTGATCTTAAAACGGTGATCTTTGGACACACCCATCGTCCAATGAATAAGATCTATCCGGACGGTAAGCAGTACATCAATACTGGCACTTGGACCAAGATGATCAACCTCGACTGGAGGGGACTTGGCCAGCAATTTAAGCGTACTTTTGCTTACGTGCATATCAAAGGGGATCAGGCCGAGTGTGAGCTTAGGCAGTGGATCGGGCACTACAGTCCGCACAAAAGTTTTAATATTTAGCGAAGGAAGTCTCTCGTAGATATTTCCTTTAGGACGTCGTGTCCACTTACCTCGCTCTCGCGCGTCCAGCGCTTCGCTCGGAAATCGGAAATATCTACGAGAGNNTATTAAAACTTTTGTGCGGGGATGTTCGAAAAGGACCTTCACCGGTGGCGGTAGGTAGTAATATTCTTGTCGCCGCGTCCACTTGTTGATGCAAAAAATGCGGGTTTTGGTTTATATAGTGGCGCATAGTGTACAAACCAAACCCCCCATTTTTTGAGATGGGCCTAAGTCCTCCCTATTGACATAGCTGTCTCCTCACAAAACGCCAGGTATAACTTTAGTTCTACTCTCCACCACGCGCGTGCCCTATGATAAGCCCTTCATCATGTCGCAGGGTCTTCAAATTCTTCAAGCTCCTTTCCAGTCCAACGAGTACCGTCTCGCACTTCAGGTCCGTCGCAGTGTGTTTGTAGTAGAGCAGGGAGTGCCCGAGTCGATTGAGATTGATGAGTATGAGGCGATATCAGAACACTTTGTGGTGCTCAAAAATGGCCAACCCGTTGGCGCCGGTCGCCTTCGTCTGAAAGGTTCATTAGGGAAATTCGAAAGAATCGCAACCTTGAAAGAGGTACGTGGTACAGGCGTTGGTCGCGCGCTTATGGAATATATGCAAACCTATGCTGCGCGGAAATATCCAACCTATCAGCGTGTGATGCATGCGCAAGAAAGTGCGATACCATTCTACGAAAAGCTCGGTTGGCGTATCGAAGGAGAGCGTTTTTTTGAAGCGGGTATTGCGCACCGACTGATGATCTATCGCTAATGTCACTTACATTTGGCGATGGCTCGCCAACGCTCTGACGCTTTTTAGTCTACTTGGAATTTCGCTCAACGCATCTTAAGTCAACACCATGAAATGACGATGAAACAAATGTGAAGAATTTGTTTCTTATTTCATTTGCGCTTTTGATTACTACTGGCTGTGCAAAGGTGGGTGAAGAACTCGAATCCGCAGCTGCCACTAGCTCAGATGGAGATTACTCCATCTATGTTGCCAGCGGATATCCTATCGCATCGGGTGTAGGCACGATCACCAAGTGGACTGCAGACGGACAATTTTCTGAAATCACTCACGACTATGCAACTAGCACCGGGTATCTCCCTGTTGGAATGGTCTCGGACACTGTGAATGGCGAAAGCCAGCTGCTTGCGCTCGCATTTAATGGAACTTACGGTCGCGTGGACAATATGCGATTTAACGGAAGCAATTATGCATTGTTTTTCGACAACGCTACCGCTCTCATTGCAGGCACACGCCGGATATCTAAGACTTCTGATGGCGGATATCTCATTACAAGAACAGCAGGAGTAGAACGTTTCAATTCTTCCAAGCAGAGAGTAGGAGCAGCTGCTCGATATGCTGGAGGCGGAACATGTGCGACAACAGCGGTTGCGGCAGCCACCGAAGTGACAATTTCAGGTACTACTTATGTAGTCACTGCCAATGCAGCAGCCACTCCTAATAATAAATTAAACCTCTATAACGGTGGGACCGGTGCTTGTATCTCCGGTACTGCCCCCGCAAGTCCAGGGACCCTTCATTGGCCCGTGGATTTGGAATATGTGGAATCTGAATCTAAGCTCTTTGTTCTTTATTATCCGTTTACCGGTGCGGCCTCAAATGCTCAGATTTGGAGTTTTGATGTATCTTCGACCACTATTTCAAATGGAACCCTTCTTTATAACGATGCGGGTGGGGATATTGCCGTCATCAATGCTGCGCCCGGTGCTTTGTCGTCTGCTCTCACGTTTTATGATTCTGGGACCGAAAAATTTCTCCTCGTCGCTACATCCAATAACTCAGTCATTAAATTGACCTATGATGGAACCACTTTGACCAAAAATCCCTCATACCCACTGATCTACCAAAGTGTGTTTTCGCGTTCGATTTCTGACGTTCTAGTCGTACCAAACTAGTTCCGAACTAATTCTGAATATTTTTGTATCCACTCCGATAAGAAAATATGTCTCTAGCTCTTAAGCAATCTGTTCAGCCTAATGCAGCCTTGATGATCTTTGTGGGCGATGCACTCGAGATGTGTGCTCAAGCGCGAGAGATCATTGCTGTAGGAGATCTTTCGTCAGGATCATCAGAAGCGCTACGTACTCTTTTTCAAATCGTTCACACGATCAAAGGTACTGCGAGTATGATTCGGGGAGCTCAAGGGATTGTCGATATTTTGCATGGGCTAGAATCAGAGTTGGAAAAGTCCATGAGCCGTAACTCTGTACAGGCGGACCAGTGGCTAGATCTAGCGAGCTCTTCGATCGAGCACACCGAAATATTTCTTAATCAACTGAGAGAGTCCGAAGAAGACGTCGCTGGTTTTGTTTGTGAAATTGACCAAGCTGGATTGGTCTGGTTTCCAATGAGTAGTTTGATTCGGATCTGGCCCGCAAGCGAGCTGCAGGGGAGACAAC
>DBAE01000076.1 GCA_002291495.1 Bacteriovoracaceae bacterium UBA1018
ACTTTGGCCTTCTTCTCCGTCTTGAGCAAATTTGGGAGCTTGGAAAGTGGAGCTCACAAAATGCGCGTTTCCTTTTCCGCCTCGGCCGCCTTCACAAGCAACCCAAGTTTGGCCATCTTCTGCAAAGTCGATGAGGATCTCACCGGTATTGGCGTCACGAATGACAGTGCCTACAGGAACGCGGATCGTAATGGTTTCGCCATCTTTTCCGGCCTTATTTGCGCCTGATCCGTGTCGTCCACCTGGAGCAACATAAGCTCTTTTGAAACGAAAATCTTGGAGTGTGCCGAGCTGATTAGAGGCGACAAAAATAACGTCTCCGCCATCACCACCATCTCCGCCATCGGGACCACCGCGTGGAATAAACTTTTCTCTTCGGAAGCTCACGCATCCCGGGCCACCGTGGCCGGCAGTAACTTTGATTGTTGCTTCGTCAATAAATCGCATTTGTATTACCTAACTAGATGCCCTGGACACTTGTCTGAATGTTTAAAGGTGCGCCTTGTCATATCCCGACTAGATTAGTTTTGCTAGGGAAAGGTCGAGAAAAATGCCAGTTTTAGGCGATTTCGTCTAGCTGCTTGGATGCGCATTACTATCAAACCCTCCGGGTGAGTAGCAGGTCCTATTGCCGACGGTTTGGGCGAATTCTGGACCTGATGCAAGCCTAACTTGTTGATATTCCTTGGGCTGATGAGCTCAAATCATGCTCTGTTGTCTCGCCTTGGGAGACTGTCATGTTTAATACACTCAGATATGCTAAAATGTTGGAAGACGTCGGATTTAGTTGAGATTATGGAGCTCCGTTACTCAATCAATCAAGTGAAGTCAGATCTAACGATCCGAATGGGTACTATGTTTGCGACTTCGATCGCGATTTTGACTGCTATTTTGAAATTGGCTTAAGGTCCCCTTTGTACCCGTTCACATTCAAGAATTTGCTTATTACCTCAATAATAGGTAATATTACCTATTATTGAGGTAATAAGCAAATGATAATAAATGGCTTGGTTGGTAGTGAATCGGCCGAAAAAGTTCTTCTCTTTTTAGCCAACTATAAGAAGGGCTATGCGAAATGGATTGCCGATACATTTGAAGTTCCGGTTAGCCAGATTCAGAAACAACTTCAGAAGTTTGAAGCTGAGGGTATTTTAGTGAGTACCCTCGAAGGAAAGACTAGGGTTTTTCTTTGGAATCCGCGGTACCTACTTAAAGATGAATTGATCGTCCTATTGAATAAAGCCCTTAAAGCGCTTCCTCTCGAAATTCAGCAGAAATATTTTCGCCAACGAATGCGTCCTAGGCGCAGCGGTAAACCTTTATGATTACCTCCGAAATGGGAATAGAAGATGTGGCTGCCTATGTATGCAGCCACTTAAAGAAAGCCAACCTTGATGCCTTTTTGTCTGGAGGTGCCGTTGTATCGATTTACACGATGAATGAATATCAAAGTTACGATTTAGATTTTGTTACAGTCGCTTCGTTCAAGAAAATCGAGGTAGTCATGCTCAAACTGGGATTCAGACGGGAAAAGTCCCGACATTTTACTCACCCTAATTCAAAAATCTTCGTAGAGTTCCCAGGGTATGCAGTATCAGTAGGAGACTCTCCAATTAAGCAATTTGCAGAGCGAAAATCCAAGTACGGAACGCTTAAGCTTCTTACTCCTACCGATTGTGTGAAGGATCGCCTTGCGGCATTTTATCACTGGGACGATAAGCAAGGATTAGATCAGGCTGTTAAGGTGGCTCAGAATCAACCAGTTGATATTCAAGAAATTGAGCGCTGGTCCAAAGCAGAAGGAATGACGGATAAGTACCGTGAATTTTTAGCGCTTACGACGGCTTAATGCTATACGGCCCCTAAATATGGGAAGTAGTCGGCTACTGTCTCTTAAGGCTTTATTTAATCCACGGGAGAAGGAAAATAGTCGCCGCCTTCTCTAGTAGGCTCCCGCACTTTTCCTGGGAATAGATTTTTTCTATTTTACTATTCAGAAATGGGTCGTTTAACCAACCCACTTCCTTTAAGAAGAGATGATCCGTGGCAGTCAAACGTCGGTTCTCATATTCCGTCAGAACATCCATTTGATCGTCGATTCTGTGGTCCAGGGCATTAAATGCTGCTATTCGAACGCGATGATTGCTATCAGTGACGCTCACTTTTTTTAAAAAGCTAAGCTCTGTAGGGAGGGGTCGGCGGGACGTCCTGAAAAGAGATTTTATAATATATTCCCGGACAAAATGATTATCTGCTCTCCGATACCCAAATTCTTCGACATCTTCGACGTCGTTTAAGATCTGTCCAGCCAAGTCTTTATAATTTGGATCGACGTCATGTTCAGCGATTTCGCGTAAAGCCTTAATCTCTTTTGGCTTAAGCGTAGTCAAAATGAGCGCCTCGAGCGGCGATTGAGAAGCTTTTTCTTTAGTCTGTGGATGACTAAGACGCCACTGACGCGAATAGATTTCAGGCGCCATTGAAGCTCTAAGTAAAGCTTTAAGCATGGACGGAGGCGGGCTATCCAAGACTTGTCGGGCCTTTTCAACTACTTGATATTCGTCTTTTGTCTCTCCCGAAATAATTTCTTTTAGAAACCGAGTTTGGTCGAGAGTTAAGGCAAGGGGCTGCTGCTGCAATTTTTCTAGAAGATAGATTTTTGCTCTGAAGGTGAATTGATTATCGTATTGATCATTGTTGAGATCGATAGCAGGAGGCTTAACTTCGGGATGAACAAAAGCTATAGCGTAGTGGCGGGGTATCCCGTTTATAATTCCTTTATAAAACTTCGAACCTTCAATAATTGATAAGCGATCGTCATAGGCAGTCTTTCCCTCCTCAGTGAGAAGGATCCGACTTTCGTTGATCCGGTCGAGTTTTGCTCTGACCTCGTCTTGTGAGTAAATTGCTTTAGATGCTTCGTTAAGCAATGCCTGCCGAGCATCCAGATAGCAGTCAGTTAACTCTTCGATGGCCATGGCCGGAGTGCCCCCGATCCGCTCATAAAGATTGAACGACTCGGGCCTAGGGATGTGAGGTGGTGAGGCAGATGACGGAGAAGCGAGTAATAAGAAAAAAATGCTCGCGAGAATCGAGATTTGCCTCATGAGTTGAGTGGATAGCCTACTATGACGCAGCTAGCAAGTATCACAACTGATTTGTAGCCACATGAAAACGACTTAGGCCCTTTGGATTGCTCCAAAAGGCCTAAGTTAAATTCAGTAAATTGAGTACGTTTAGTCCGCTACTGACTTACGCAGCAGGGTAAACAGAAACTTGCTTACGAGACTTGTCGTAACGTTCGAAAGTTACAACGCCATCGATCAAAGCATAGAGAGTGAAATCGCGTCCAAGACCGACGTTACGTCCAGCGTGGAATTTGGTACCAACTTGGCGAACTAAGATTTCTCCGCAGTTCACTTTTTGGCCGCCGAAGCGCTTTACGCCACGCATTTTTGGGTTACTGTCACGTCCGTTTTTAGAACTACCACCAGCTTTTTTGTGTGCCATGGATCAGATCCTTCTTCTAAATCTATAAAATTAAAATTACTTAGCTGCTTTTTTAGCCGGAGCTTTTTTAGCAGTAGTTTTCTTAGCTTTAGCTGGTTTTGCTTCAACTTCATCAGATACAGAAGCTTTTGCTTTTGCAGCCTTTGGAGTTGCTGTAGCAGATGGAGCAGCCGCAGCTAATCTCTTTTTACGTGAACCCAAAGTTTTAGGGGTAAACGCTTCGCCTTTTGGCTTCAAGTGAGATTGGAACTTAGAAAGTTTTGCTTTTTTATCGTCCGCAGAAAGAGCCAACTTTTCGCCAGAACCGTTATCGAGGCTTGTAACCAAGAGTTGGGTATAGAATTGGCGGTGACCTTGAGTGCGGCGGTATTGCTTACGTCGTTTCATCTTGATGATGGTGATTTTGTCACCACGGCCTTGGCCGACGACTTCTGCTTCGATACCTGCGCCTGAAAGGTAAGGTTTACCTAACCAGATTTGGGTAGAATCACTTCCTGGCTTACCGACTAAAAGAACGTTGCCGAACTTTACGGATGCGCCGACATCGCCTTCGATCTTTTCGATCTGAACGATATCACCGGGTTGAACACGATATTGTTTGCCACCTGACTCAATCACTGCGTACATAGACGTTGGAAACTGCCTTAAACGGGTAGCAGTGTCAAGGGTCTTGATCCAAACATACAGCGATTATTTTGCAGATTTCTCGGCGGNNGCTCTGACGGCCGGAGATCGGGCGATCAGACGTTGGGCTGAGTGAACGCTTTTTAAGAGGGGCTGCAGAGGGATATTTCTCACTTTTCCTTGAGAGAAGAGCAATCGGCCGTCGACCATTGTCCATTTTAAGTGCTGAGACTGAGTTGAATAAACCAAGGCCGATGCGATCGCCTCTCGATCAGGCTCTTTTCTCGCAGAATTTCCGAAGCTGGACGCTAAGTTTTCAGGCTGATTGAGATCAAAAGCGATCAAATCGGCCTTTTTTCCCACCTCTATGGACCCGATCTGTTCAAACCAATTGAGAGCCCGAGCACCATCCCGAGTGGCCATATCGATGACTTCTTGGGCATTCATGCTTTTTGGGCCGTAGGCAGGCTTATGGATCAGCGCCGCTAGGCGCATCTCTGTCAGCATATTTAAGTTATTATTGCAGGGAGCGCCGTCAGCTCCGAGCGCCACGTTGATCCCTTTTTGTCTGAGCTCTGGGACCTTCGCAATCCCGGAGGCCAACTTGAGGTTCGAGCTCGGGCAGTGAACAACATGCGTGCCAGTCGTTCGGAGGAGATCGATCTCTCGTGGATTGAGCCAAATACAATGAGCAAGGACAAGATCCGAAGAGGTGAGGCCCATCTTATGGAGGTACTCCACATTTTCGGCGCCCTCACGCTTACGGATGAGTTCGACTTCTTTTTGATTTTCGCTCGCGTGAGTGTGAATCAATGCACGCTGCTCTCGAGAGAGTTTTGCTACTTCTTTCAGAAGTGTTTCTGAACAGGAGATGACAAAGCGGGGTGCATAAGAGGCGCGGATCCGGTCATTTTCCTGGCCATGCCATTTGCGGTAGAGAGCAGTCGCTTCATTCAGTGCGCGATCTGTGTTTTCGCGAAGATAGGGAGGGGTATTTTGGGGATGGTCCATTAGGCATTTGCCGACGTTAGCGCGAATACCTGTTTTTTTGACCGCTTCAAATATTGCCTCGGTATGGCGAACCGTCCCCATATCTAAAACACAAGTGGTTCCTGTCGAAAGGAGCTCGTAGATCCCTAAAAGCGCACTCGTATAAAGAGTCTGCTTGGTGTGAGCAGATTCCATGATCCAGATCCGTTTTGATAACCAGTCTAAGAGTTCTAGATCATCCGCTTGGTTTCGAAACAGGGTCTGACAAAGATGAACGTGGGCCTGAACAAATCCAGGAAAGATCGTGAGCCCTTGGGCATCTAAGATCTGGATACCCTTTGCGGTTTTGGAGGGCATGCGTGAACGGATCTCATGAATCATGCCATCTTTGATGTGGATGTGCCCACGCAAAACTTTACGTGATTCATCCTGAGTGAAGATCACTCCATTGCTAATCCAAAATTCGCGGGATCTCATTCTAAGCTATCAGGTGTAAATGGGGCTGGAAAAAGGTCGATCAGTTTTACGGTGTGGAGTTCACCATTCAAATTAGCCGCATGGATCGTAATGTCTTTTCCAAACTCGGAGAGGACTTGGCGACACATTCCGCAGGGTGGCCACGGTGGTGAAGCATCAGTGACAACCATCACTTCAGCAACGTCTTTTTTGCCAACGCTTGCGACGGCAGAGAAGATTGCTACCTGCTCTGCGCAGGTGGTCGCTCCGAAGCTCGCATTCTCTACGTTGCAACCTTGAAAGATTTCTCCAGACTTAAGCTTAATGGCAGCTCCGACTTTTTGCTTACTATAAGGAGAGTGAGAGTGCTCCCGAACTTTTTTGGCTTTTTCGTAAAGCTCTTTCATCTGTTCATTCATCGGGTTTTTAGTCGGCGAAGCTGATTTTATCATAGAGTTGATTCCGCACTTTGGCGCTTATGAACCATTTTAGGTAACGCGTGCTCTAAAAGTCGAGCTAGTTTTTCGATACTTTGCTTAGAGCTCTCTAACACATCTTGGTGCGTTAGGCGACGAGGAGAGAGGCCTGCTGCAGGATTTGTTATACAACTGATACCGGCGACCTGCACCCCCAGATGATTTGCGGCTATACTCTCGTGGACAGTGGACATGCCCACCGCATCAGCGCCTNNGTAGGACCTAGTACCCCAGCATAGACGCCCTTTTTCAGTTCAATACCCGCTGCTTTTCCAGTGGATTCTAAAAGTTCAATGCAAGACTTAGAATAAGCCTCAGATAGATCAGGAAAACGTGGTCCTAATTTAGTGAGGATTGCTCCACGCAGTGGATTGTCTCCCATCAAGTTAAGGTGGTCTTCGATGATCATTAACTCCCCGGGCTTGAAGTCGGAATTTATCCCACCCGCTGCATTGGTCAAAATCAGTGTCTTTATTCCTAGGCCACATACGGTACGAGTTGGGAAAACAACATCTTCCATGGAATAGCCTTCATAATAATGAAAGCGGCCTTGGAGAAACACAGTTGGAACACCATTAAACAATCCTAATGTCATTTGGCCGGCATGACCTTCGACCGTAGTTCCATGAAAATGTGGAATATCTCGATAAGGGATGATGGTGGGGTTTTGTGTCTGCTGAGCAATCGAGCTCATGCCTGAACCCAGGACAATACCAATCTCGGGCGACAGTGAAGTCTTGCTTTGAATGACTGCAACTGCATCTCGGATCTTTTGGTATACCGACATCAAATCACTTCCATGATCAGTTTAGGTACCGGCTTTCGGTCGCCTCGAATTTCTACGGCTTCGTAAAATCTTTCTTCGAGTTCATCAACTCGCACCCTCTCGGGTAGGTAGACTGTAACAAGCGGATCGCCTGACTGGACCTTTGCTCCCAATTTTTTGTGAAAGAGCATCCCAACACGTGGATCAATCGAGTCAGAGGCTTTTTTTCGTCCTCCTCCAAGCTCTACCAAGATGTGGCCGATCACTTCTGTATCCATTCGAGTGATGTATCCGCGTTTTTGTGCTTTCCAAACCACGGAGCGAGAGCTTGTCGGAAGTTTTCTAGGGTTGAGGATTTGATCGAGTGACCCGCCTTGAGCTTGGACCATTTGTTGGAACACATTCCAAGCGCTACCATCAGCGAGTTTACTATGGGCGAGCTTTCGTCCTTCAGCTACATTTTTTACGACTTTTGCTGCATCAAGCATATGAGCACAAAGTTGGATGGAAACTTCTTTTAAGTCAGCTGCTGGATGCTCATTTTTTAGCACTTCGATGCTTTCGCAGACTTCAATGGCGTTTCCCGCAGTGGTTCCAAGTGGCTGATCCATGTTGGTCAGAAGAGCTCGGCACGAAAGGCCCATTTTTTTACCGACCTGGATGATGGTCTTTGCTAATCGGCGAGCTTCTTCTTTTGATTTCATGAAGGCGCCGTTGCCTACTTTTACATCGAGGACTAGAGCTTCAGTGCCTTCAGCTAATTTTTTGGAAAGGATCGAAGCGACGATCAAAGGAATGCACTCCACTGTGGCAGTGACGTCTCGAAGGGAGTAGAGTTTTTTGTCGGCAGGAGCAATCTTTTCACTCTGACCGATAATCGCGCATCCCACTCGGTTCAAAGTATCAGTAAATTTGTGCCGAGTAAGTTTGACGTCAAATCCTGAAATCGATTCAAGCTTATCTATGGTCCCGCCACTATGGCCAAGACCACGTCCAGCCATCATCGGGACTTTCAGTCCACACGCAGCTGCAAGAGGCGCAAGGATCAATGAGACTTTATCACCCACGCCACCTGTCGAATGTTTGTCGACTTTGACTCCTGGAACCGACGAGAGATCGTACCGTTCACCGCTTCTCAGCATAGCGTCCGTGAGCGCTACTGTCTCATCTAAGGTCATGCCTTGAAAGTAAACGGCCATCAAAAATGCAGTGG
>DBAE01000173.1:0-8967 GCA_002291495.1 Bacteriovoracaceae bacterium UBA1018
GTCCTGATCATCTTTACTGCTCAGGCGCGATTCAGAAGCTCCACCCTTGGATTTGGCCGGCTTGAGGAGTCTCACCTTATTCGTGCGATCATCCGCATCCTGTTCAAAGCGCCAGAGGATTTCGCAATTTTGGAGATGAGTGGTCGTTTCTTCTTGATTGGACTTAATATGAACAATCCCATTTTCGTAGAGGGTAACTTCGGAGTGATCGACGTACGTACCTTCTTCTCCTGGGTAGAAGAAAATCACGCGCATAGCCATTCCTTTTCGCAAAATTTTCATATCCCCTCCTGACGATTTTCCATCTTCGTCATCTCCTCCGCCCTTACGGCCGCCGCCAGATCGAGATGANNTTTCTCTGATTTTTTATCGGAATTTTGTGCGGGACCTAACTTAATTAAATCTGAGAGAAAATTCTTCATGAACCTGGGGTGCTCCTTCGTTTTCCTAACTTATTGAGTACAGTAAACCACAAGTTACTGACCGATCAAGTAGGTTGGACATTGATCCTAATAGAAAAAAGCGTTAAAAACTGCAAATGGCTATAATTTCTCTTAAAAAGCCGACGGCTCAGGCCAACTCGATCGATCCATCCCTCGATTTACACAAAGAAATCGAACGCTTAAAGAAGCAGAAAAACGCAGTGATTCTAGCGCACTACTACCAGGAGTCCGAGATTCAGGACCTTGCCGACTTTATCGGTGACAGCCTTGAGCTGGCTAAAGCGGCTCAAAAGAGTCAAGCAGACCTCATCCTTTTTGCTGGGGTTCATTTCATGGCCGAAGGGGCCAAAATCCTAAATCCGAGTCGTAAAGTACTTTTGCCCGATCTTCGTGCTGGGTGCTCGCTATCCGATAGCTGCCCCCCACTGGCATTTGAGAGATTCCGAAAACTCCACCCCGACCATTTTGTGGTGTCCTATATTAATTGCTCGGCAGCCATCAAGGCTCAGAGTGACGTGATCTGCACCAGCTCAAATGCTGTAAAGATCGTCAATCGGATTCCTAAAGACAAACCGATCTTGTTTGCTCCCGATCGTAACTTAGGTGCCTATGTGGCAAAGCAAACAGGACGCGAGATGCTGCTTTGGCAAGGCACCTGTATGGTTCATGAGACTTTCTCGGAAAAGAAACTGACCGAGCTT
The DNA here is from genome assembly GCA_002291495.1 of Bacteriovoracaceae bacterium UBA1018. Lineage (GTDB taxonomy): Bacteria > Bdellovibrionota > UBA1018 > UBA1018 > UBA1018 > UBA1018. The sequence continues at coordinate 1,145 of DBAE01000173.1, forward strand.
AAGCTACGTTATCCCGAAGCTGAAGTGATCGCCCACCCCGAGTGCGAACCGACTTTACTTAAAATGGCCGATTACATCGGAAGTACTTCTGCACTTCTCAAATATTCTGTCGAAAGCACAAAGAAGCAGTTTATCGTAGCCACCGAAGAAGGCATCCTCCACCAAATGCGCAAACGCGCACCTGATAAAGAATTTATCCCTGCGCCTCCCAATGGCAACTGCGCATGTAACGAGTGTCCTTTTATGAAACTCAATACGATTGAAAAAGTGTACTTAGCGCTACGCGATGAAAAGCCTGAAATCACAATGTCTGATGAAATGAGAACTCGTGCTTTAAAACCGCTTGAACGTATGCTTGAGTGGTCGCAGTAAATTTGCAGTGAACAATTTTAGGCGAGCTTCTTTGACTCGCTATCTGGAGATATCATGAGTGAAGATCAAATGAGACAAGAGCTCGAAAGATTGCGTGCTGAAAATGCAGCATTAAAAAAGACTTCTGCGAAAGGGCTATCGTTGAAAGTCAGCGAAAAGGGCGCATTGTCTGTCTACGGCCTTGGCCGCTTTCCAGTCACTCTCTATAAAGAACAGTGGAAGAAGCTCCTCGATATGGCTGACGACATCCGTGCTTTTATCACGGCGAACGATGCTCAACTCAAAACCAAAGATGCAGGCGGCGCTTCTTCGAAAGAATAGTTGAGCTTTAATGAGACTGAGCGCCCATATACCGCGATCGAGATTGCGCTAAGTCCCGTTTCTATCCCACATATTTGCGCATCTTTTCTTCTCCATATCTTTGAGTTGCCCTAAGTTGATTATGCGCGGGACAAAGAAGCTCTAAATTCTCGGGTGCCGTTAAGCCACCGAGTGCAAATGGCTCGATGTGCTCGACTTGAAGAGCGTAACGGGAGCCGCACTTCGTATGTGTTTTTGGATCTGTGTACGCGCACTTTCCATCTTGTCTTTGCCAAAGCAAGGTTTTCAGAGGCTTTGAAATATAACGTGAGTTGGGATTGAATTTCGTTAAATTAGGCACCTGGTTTAACTCCGCCGGCGGAGTGGATTTCGGGGATGAAGAAGATGATTGAATTCCTTTTTTCTTTTTCAGTTCTTTAAGGGCGAATCTGCCCATTTTCTTAAACACCTCTAAGTAGCTTTGATTTTTTAGTTCGAAGCCTTGAAGATTCTTAAACTCCTCCAGAATCTGCACCAGCTCTTGGTCCATGCAAAACTGTACCAACACTTCATGCTCATTGAGATGCCGGACTTTCTCAGGAGAAGCGTGAATAGGAAAAGAGCTTTTTTGATTAAGTATGATCTCAGCCTCTCGCCTACTTTTTCCTTCCATCTCCTTAAGAAGCTCCTTTTTTTCGGACTGAGAAAAGGATCTCTGATGTTCTTTCCGTTCCTTCTCAAAAAAACCTTGAAGGCTAGACGCTGTACTTAAGGATAAGGAACCTTCTTCGATGTGATCTTTACTTCAGGTAATTCTTTCATCAGGCGCATAGACTGAATCCGTCTCTGAGCTGCGCCTGGACTATAACCTAGTACTTCAACAGCGTATTCAAATAAGGAGCTCTGGCCCCTTTTGGCAAAGAGCCTTCGAGTGAAACACTCTTTTAAGTGTTCAAGCACTTCGGTGGTTTTAAGCCGCTCGTCATGTACGACTTGCTTCAAAGAGACTTCTAATTCTAGATCACTGAGCAACTTCAAGTTTGTATTCATGCATAAAGCTATACACCCAAAAAATCGACCTCATTAGACGAGCGAGAATGAGCTGGAAGATCGCCAAAAATGTAAGTTGATTTTGAAAGTCTATTTTTAACCTCAGCCGCAACCAAATCCAATAGAAGCTGTTTTTGGCTCATTTTAAGTAGACCCTGAAACCTGACGTCAATCTCACCAAAAATAGCGTCAAGAATAAATTTCACCGATAAAAAAATATCTCGGAAAAAGTCCAAGATTCGGACCCGCTAGAAAAAGCCTTCAGAAGGCACTAGAAAGCACGTCCGCATAGTCCAATCGCCACTTCTCCGGAGAACCTTCCCTCATTCACAAATCTCACTCCGCCGGCGGAGTAGCTCGTTCGACTACCTCATCGAAAAAGCCTGCGCCATGGATCGCATACTGCACGCGCTCCGCTTTATCCCTATCTCTTCTGATCCGCTTTCCAGCTCATTGCGTATTCTTTATACTCAACGCCATCAGCGACTCCCGTGGGATGAAGCGGATGCCGAGTATCCACCATCACTGCGATCTCCTCGGTAAACGTTTTGTCTTGAGCATTCTTCGCGGCGTTAGGATGTGGCCCATGATGAATCCCCTGCGGATGAAAAGTAATGGATCCTGCAGAAATGCCTTCGCGTGAGAAGAAGTTCCCTTCGTGATAGAAGAGCACTTCATCAAAATCGATGTTGCGATGATAAAACGGTACTTTCATCGCACCTTCTTCGCTCTCAAGAGGACGCGGCAAAAAAGAGCAGATCACAAAATTGCGACCGAGGAAGGTCGTATGAACACTCGGCGGCAAATGAAATCTTGGAGACACTACCGGGCGAATCTCTGAAACGTTGATTGCCCACGGGGTAAGGTCACCCTTCCATCCAGCCGCATTGATCGGATTAAATGGGTAAAAGACCCGAGTCCATTCTCCCAGCCGCTTAATTCGAAGTTCAAACTCGCCTTGAGCATTAGCTCCGGTCTTCTTTTCAGCCGAAGCCAAGACAGGGGTTCGCATGATCATCGGATCAAACTGCGCATGTCTTCCAAGCATTCCACGCTCAGGGAGTTCTATTTCGCTCACCGAATCAATGACCAAATGCACATTAGCGACTTCGCTGACTAATCGATAAGTGGTGCCACGTGGAATGACGAGATAATCGCCACGTGCGTATTGAATATCGCCGTAATCCGTTTCAAGTGTTCCTACACCTTCATGAATAAAGCGCACTTCGTCGCCATCAGCGTTTCGAACAAAAATACCCATGGATCGTGTGAATTTAGCGATGCCGATTTTGACATCAGAATTTTGCAATAAAACATTGCTCTGTGCTTCTTCGAGCTCTTCAGCTTTGCTTGCGTAGTAGGCACGGGGCTTAAGCGGACCCTCGATACGCAACCAACCTGTTGGCGGATGGCGATGATAAAGATGACTGACTCTCCCGAAAAACCCTTTTCGGCCATGCTCCTCTTCGTAAGTTCCTTCAGGGATTCCCACATGAGGTTGCGGACTAAATTGACCCTGTGCCCAACCAAATCCTGACGCGTAGCCTGACTGATTATCTTTCGCCATATGTGTCCGCAATATCATGACTCAAATAGACCTACAATCCAGGCATTACGATTGCACGGTCAAGCGGCAAGGAGACCATTATGGCACAAGACAACACACAAAAAGGCTTTGAGAGCTCACAAGAAAAAACTTCTAACAAAAGCAGAAACACTGACAAAATCAGTGACAGCTTTGGAAATAAAAGCAGCGACAGCTCTATTAGCAAAGGCTTTGACACAGCAAATAAAAGCTCTGAGAGCAAAAATTCTGAGAGCAAAAGCTTTGACGCAAAAGAATCAATCAATCACGTGAAAGAGATAGCTACAGACTTCAGCTCTAAAGCATCAGATCTGATGAGCGATTCGAACGGAAAATTCTCTCAATACTATCAGACTTCCACTGGCTGGATTTCACAAAATTACGGCAAAACTTTAGCCGTAGTCGGTGCAATTGCCGCTGTCGGACTAGTTGGATACTACTTCAATCGCCGCTCGTCGGATGACAATTGGGACATGGATCGTAAAGCGAGCTAAGCAGCAATTTTGTAGAACAAAAGGACAGGAACCACGAGGTTTCTGTCCTTTTGTTTTATCTGCTGTAGGCATCGCAAGGTACTAGACTACTCAAATAATAAACAATAAGTTGCAGTCATGACAGCGCAAGCATTGATGAAACTTCCGCCACACCTATCGTCTCATCATGCATCGGGCATTGAGCCCCAAGAATGCATTGCCCAATTCGAAATTGGCGACATGCAAAATTTTGTTTATCTTATTTTGGATTGGAAAAGTAAGGCTGCCGCAATAGTAGATCCTCAAAAAAACTTACAGCCTCTTGAACACGCTCTCGAGCAACACGGGTTTCATCTTGTTGCGACTTTGCTGACCCATACTCATTTTGATCACGTAGCGGGAGTGCCCGCTATTGCTCAAAGGTATCCTCACCTTCCCATCTATCTGCACGAACATGACAGCCATCGACTAACTCGAGCCAATCCTCAACTCCCACTTAACTTTTTAACCGATGGCCAAACATTGAACATCGGAGTCCAACAAATCCAAGCGCTTCATACCCCCGGGCATAGCGCTGGAGAACTTTGTTACTTAATCAACAGTTCTCGGCCCTATCTTTTGACTGGAGATACAGTATTTATCCGTGACTGCGGACGAACGGACCTTCCGACCGGTAGCAATCAAGAGCTCTTTGCTTCTCTTCAAAAAATTAAAACACTCCCACTCGAGACTGTCATTTTGCCGGGACATCATTACGCCCCTGAATGTGCTTCAACACTTGAAGAGCAACTTCGAACCAGTCCGCCCTTTTTATGTAAGACGATTGAAGAGCTCGTCGCACTGCCGTAAATAAACAGTTCTCGAAAACAATAATTTACGAGAGCGGAATTGTCGCTCCTATCACTCCAACAAAGATTGTATCTGCCGGAGCAAAGCTCCAGTTGGTTCTAAGGGTGATTGCAACGTTTTGCCCGACCGTGTACCCGACCTTGGCACCGACGTTAGGAAGGAAGTTTGCCGCTCCTCCACCGTCCTCGTCGGTACGACCCAATGACATCGAGGCAGCGTTGGATTGAAGATAGAGATCTGCTCCGGTGTGTAGGCCCACAAAACCTCGTTCATTCCAATTGTAGCCACCCCAAAGATTGAGGGGAATAATAAATAAATTACCTCCTCCGGTAGTGGTGACCTCATCTGCAGCTCCAAAGAAGTTAGAACCAGATGCACCTAAATGAGAAAAAAGAAGACCACTTTCTAACCCATAGGTAATAGGTGTTTGTACTGCGGCCATTGTTTTCGAAAGGTTCCAGTCTACAATGGCAGATGTGAGAAATCGAGTCTCGCCGTTTCCTTCTAAATTTTCAAAGTCGATAAGACCCGGACTAATATTCAAAATGACAGGCGATCCAAAAACTCCTTGGGATGAAGATGTATCCATTGAACGCCTCGACTCTTGAGCCAAAGACAGATTTGAAAAGATACTTAGAGTAAACCCCAGAACCACCAACCCAGGCCAAAAGCGGGAGATTTTCATAGAGATAAATCCATGCAATGCATGTGCGAAGGCTCAAAGCAGCTTACTTGACATGAAGAGTCAAAAAAAGTAAATCCTTCGAATGTTCAAGTGGCGGACCGCCTATTTTTCACTCGCATTGTGTATTGTGGGACACCTCCTACCCCTGTCATCTCACGCTCGACTCGAACAAGAGCGCTATTGGACACTTCTCAATACCATTGAAAATATCAGCCAAGATTTTCATCAGTACTTGCGTCCAGGCTACAGTTCCCCAAGACCCCCTATCCTTCGATTTGAGACTCCAAGCCAGAAGTTAGATAAAAATCTAGTACGGTACGTCCACGACCTTTCTGCGATGCAGTTTTTGAGAGCGTTCGAACTCTTTTTTGAGAAGGTCGAATCCATTTCAAGACGAATTGGCCCAGCAGGAGTCTATGATTTTGAACTCACTCGATGCGTGGAAGTCTTTTATCGTCTCTCCAGGAATTATACTTTTGATCGAAAAGAGTTTGAAACGGTCATTCAGCGAAGGCTCGCATTTTTCGTAGCAGAGGAAGATAATTTCTTGCTGACTCGAAGACTCCTTCAACTCGATAAATCAAACGAGTCCAAGTCGATCTGGAAAAGCATCCATTCTCTCCCCGCTAAATGGCTAGACTCAGAGGCATTGATCGAGTCACGCAGTCTTCGACAGTACATTTTGTTTCCATGGGGAAAACTGAAAGAAGATGGAATGCCAAATTTTCAGGACCAAGCCAAAATACACCTGATGCGCGCTCAGCTTATGATCGACATCAAAAATCAACTCAACATCGAAGAGAATGGGACAACTAGCTATCTGGAAATGAATCGCGCCAAAAGTGGCATTGATAATCACGTTAAAAATTTGACTTTGCCATTTCAAATGAATCGCCAAAAATCTCCGTCTCATTCGGGTTATCCAGAAAAGAAGCATATTTTTGCACTTCTGAATCCTATCTACGATCGACTTCATTCAGAGCAGTATTTTGAGCTCGTAAAATATTATCTCGATTTAATCCATCCACGGAGTCGGCTGGATGGACGAATCCTAGAAGATCTTTTGCAGTGGTATCTACTCTCCAGAAGATTTCGTCTCTCAACTGAAGCACAAGTATTTCTGAATACAGAAATTAAAGTCACACTCGATAAACTCAAGTTTTTTGAGAATGAGGTTCGGTCTGAACGCTACAACGATCTCTATACATTACTTAAAAACAGGGTAGCGCAAAGGTGGGGTCTTCCTGAAATGAGATTACCTCGCGAACTCTACCCAATCACGATAGATCGAGGTGCCCTCATTCACGCAATACGCATGAGGATACTTGAACTTAGGACCTACTGGCGAGATACCCAAAATCAAGAGATTAGACTCAGCGACGAGGATGCACTCGTTGAAGAGATCGCAAATAGGATCCTCACAGGACCAGAAAAAAGCTTGGGCTTTCAGAACGAAAAAGAGGCGATCGACTTTTTCGACAACCACATTGAGTATCCCGTAGCTCAAATGATTTTGAAAGAGTCCCGAAAAATTCGGCCTGCTCCGTCCGTCCTTTATTTAGACGGTGAAGAGTGTGGCCGCGCTCTATTTCCAATATTAGGCGATCCAGTAAACGGAAATCCGAATTAATACTTCAAAAGAAGACTTAAGTAGTTATTATTATAGTAAATTTATATAATTGACTTATATAGACGGGCTTTGATACTGCTTTGCCCCGTATGAAATCAAATTCAAGCAAATTAAAAGCTATCTTGGCCCTCTCGATGACAACTCTTGGGGTCAGCTCCTTAGCTTGGTCGAGTAGTAAATACGAGTGCAAGTTCAGTGTGAACAGCCAAAAAGAAATCCATGCTGAATTTTACAATAAACTTCTTTTACCACCTGTGGTCAAAGTCGGGCGACACGACATCAATTATCTTTATCACTTAGACGCAAAAGCCAAATTACAAAATTTTATTGCTCGTTTAAAAAATACTGACGACAGACTGAACTGGCACGAATCCTATTATATGGCAGAGCTTTTTTACGACTCTGCTCGTGTGATGGATGAGACAGAATATTACGAGACCTCCAACGAAATCCTAGATGCGCTCAATAATCGTCTGATTCAGTTTAAAGAAAACGCAAAACGATCAAACTCTTCCTCATTTAAGCATCTTAAGAATGACATGAGCGAAAATCTGATTCGTGGATTTACTCTCAGTGCGATGGCCCAGTTTGCAGGTGCAAATACTTTGTACTTTGGTGAGCTCATGGAAGCGATCATCACAAATGCGACACGTTATAGATTAAATACCGAAATGGTCGGAAGACTGCGGGCCAAGATCGAAGGCGTTCGAAATAACGCCGTTCAATATTTCAACTCCGTGGCGGATGCAGCTTCTGTCTACACTGTGGTTGCAAATAGTGATCGAATCGCTTCCATAATCCAAAGCGAGATCTACACTCAATTTCGAAAGGTCGGTGAAATCCCATTCAAGACGTACTTTCTAGGTGATAAAACCAGAA
>DBAE01000173.1:8974-12323 GCA_002291495.1 Bacteriovoracaceae bacterium UBA1018
GTACCAGGATCCGACCTTTAACGTAAGTAAGCCACTTCCGGCAGATATCCGTGACACCGCATTCCCTGGGTTATTTCATCCTCGCATTCGTGCGCTTCCACCTCATGTGACTCCTCTCTTAATCGAAGCCCCTAAGTATGAAGGACCCCACGTGCTCTATCTACCTGAACCAGTTGAACAGAAACTTCTGCCGGAAAGAGCCGGCCATTAAGCCAGTAAGTATTGCGCCCCACTCCCCCTGAAAGGCGGACTCNNATTTATCCATGCTACCAGTGTCAGTCTCGTACTTGCCGCACAGCAGATGAATGGATGGAATCCCGAGATCCAGGGAAGTCCTAATCCTGAGCGTCCACTCATGTGGATGGATGTTTCAGAAGGTGTACAAACTCCACCTTCCGAATCTTTGACTCCCGCCGAAGCTCCTGTTCCAGAGGTAGCTCCAAAGATGGCTAAAGCAAAACCTGTGGCCAATGAAACTCTCGTGTCAAAAGATATCGACGTGCCTGTAGCACTTCCTGCAGCCAAAGCCCCCAAACTGAAGGCACCTAAGAAAGTAAAAATTATTGCTCAAGCAACGATGCCAACGCCACCAAAACCAGTTGAGCACGTAATCCCAGATTCTGAACCCGTGACAGAACGAGAAACAACGACAAGTTCTAATACAATCGAAGAGTCTGAGGTGACCGACGACTCCCTTACCCCATTGTCTGCAGTGGCTGCTCCCGCCACATTACCGACCGAAACCGAACAAGAGACTGCAGAAATCTCTGACCAGATCGAAACTGGACAAAGTGCAGCTGAAGCCGCGCCGGTAGTGCCTGTTCAATCCGCGCCCATTCAGTCNNAGTTCAGGTCGAGCACAAACTGGAGTTGGCGCAGCAGCAGGAAGCGGTAACTCGACACGGACTGATCCACGGTCTTTGTATGCTCAGCATATTTGGAAAAAGATCCGCGCCTCCATGAGATATCCACTTTTTTTACGCCAAAAAGGCGTTATGGGCGAAGCACACTTAAAACTTACTCTCGCGAAAAATGGGATGGCTCAACAAATTCAAATCTTAAAATCGAGTGGTCGTCCTGAGCTCGATCAGGTCGTTATTGATGCCGTCAAATCTGCACAGCCTTTTGATCCATTTCAAAACTATTTCCAAACGACGGATGGAATCATCCAAATTCAGATCCCAATCGATTTCAAACTATTGAAGTTGAATAATCAGGTGAGCTATCTCCGAAAGTGAACAAACATCTGTCTCAGAAATGAAATCTGTTTCTGAAGAAGAGTTTGCTCGTTTTCGCGTTCATCGAGCACTTGCTTTTCGATTGCACGTGCGGTCGCCTTGATTTGCCCCTCGGCCTTGTCTGTAAACCAGTCCGGGACATTTCGGCCTAATGTGATGTGATTGGTATAGACCATTAACGTACCATTTCCTAAGGGCTCAAACTTTGCGTCGTCTTGGATGTTCTTAAGTGACTCGGCTTTGATCAACTTAGACTGAGAATGATAATTTTGTTTGTCTTCAGAAATGGACTCAACATTTGCGACTGTAAAAACCTCAGTCGAAAATGGGAACGGCAAATCAAGCTCGTACTCGACTTCTGTACGGACGGCATCAATTCGCTTCGTTATTTTTGAGCGTTTAAAGTCCGGGAAGTATTTAGACCGGAGTTCATAATCGACATAGACCGCCATGCACTCCTCTGGAGTTGCTTCAACACGCTGGTAGACTCTGACGCGTGGGAAGTCATTCTTAACAACTTGCTCAACAAAAACGACTTGCTCACCTTTTTGTATTGCCTTGCGTTGTTCGTCATTGAGCTCGTCATTATAGATTGATGCAAAAGAATGTTGAGCAAAAAGCAAAGCGGTAGTAACCCAGATCCATCTGGAAAACTGAAGATTCTTCATTGATTCCCCCTTATTTTTGGATACTTTGAGTTACTAAAAACGTCAACTTATTGAGTTTTTTTCTATTTCATCAGAGGATCCAAAATATGTACCCAACTCGAGCTATGCGATCTTGGATTTTCGGAATCATGCTTCCCTATCGTGCACTTTGCTTGATTCTGAAGCATCGTGGACTCGCAGTTTTGAGTTTACTCCCGTTATTTCTCGCAGCGTTACTTTCCTACTTTATTTTTCAAAGCCTGAATGAATACGCCTTGCGTTATTTAAGCGGATTTATCACTTCGGATTACTTACGCTGGATATCCTATTTGCTTCAGCTCATCTTATTCATTGCAGTTTCTCTCGCATACTCATTTTTAGCAGGCTTGGTGGCATTACCATTCAACGATTTTTTAGCAGAGAAAACTGAATCTTACTGCGTGCCAGCGCTCCCGCCGCCCCCCCATGAGGTAAATCACCACATCACTTCCCGTTTTAGACTCATTTGGATTGATCTCATCAAGACATTGATGAGTGGCTTCATTTTATTACTCTGTTTTTTGATGTCCTGGATTCCGATTGTCCATTTTTTTGCAGCTGCGTTGGCTTTTGTAGTGATGACCCTTCAGTACATCAGCTTTCCGCAGACTCGACGTTTCAAAACGTTTCGCGACGACCTTAGATTTGTATTCACTCACCCGTTTGCCTGCTTAGGCTTCGGAATGATTTTAACTACATGCTTTGCCGTTCCGATTCTTGGCGCGTTTATGCTACCCCTCGCTGTGGTCGGAGGCACTTTATTGGTCGCGCACGGTCAAGACCTCACCTAGGCACTAGGAATATTTTGCCTCTCGAGCCCCTCGTTCTTTAGCCGAAAAGACTAATAGAGCAAGGAGGCTTCAATCATGGACGACTCACAATGGATCAAACAGCCCTGTTGGATCACGTATCTCATGACAGGAGTAACAGCGTTGACTATGTCCGCCGTACTCAGCGGTTGCCGAATTGGAAATAAGCGCGAAGTCCAAGATACATTTCCCAGATCAACCACCGGATTTTACCTGAGTGAACCGCAATGGCTCAAACTCAAAGTCACTACTCCGTCCGGAACCCAGACCATGGATACCGCTACCCATCTCATCCCATCCGATATTTCGATCGTCATGAGCCGCCCCGTCTATTTGTTTAGCTCAAATAAAGACGCAAGTTTCATTTCAGAAAATACCGGCAACTATGGCTTTTACCTGAACCCAGTCGACGAGATAAACTCGACTTTCAAAATTTCCGCGAGTGAGTTTGGCAAAGAAGTCTTATGGACTGATCAATGTATTGAAACTCGTTCTAGGACCGGCAATGGCGCTTACTCCTACTTCCAAGAAGGAACTCAAAAGGTCGGAGATTTCACCGTTCAAGGCCGCTTATCACTTCATCAAGCCTATAGCCGAACATGGGAAGGTTCAGAAT
>DBAE01000176.1 GCA_002291495.1 Bacteriovoracaceae bacterium UBA1018
CCACTTACCTACAAGGACAACATTTCCATCTTTTTCTTTTAAGTTGAGTTCTGCGAGACGATTACCCTTGAGTCGCGGCTGCTGAAGCTCGGCCCAGGCCATCTCATTACCGACTGGCGCACCTAGATCACTTAAACTGGCTCCTTTGAGTGTCAGCTCGAATCCACCAGGAATCTCTCTCCACTGCCCTTCGACGCCTGAATCGAGCGCGATCACGAGTCGACTGTGAGTTTTAAAATCAAAGATTTGAAGAGATTGATCGCTGGCAAATACGATAGACGAAGCCGTCATCGCCGCCGACGCTAAAAGAAGAAGCAAATTCAGTCGAACATTCCGTTGCAATTTCACCAAAGCATCCTGCTTCGTTGTTTGTCAGATCATCAAATGTCTGACGTCCACTGTGTAACTAGACGTCCTGCTAGTCACTGTACGACAAGAAAGACAAAGCAAGCATAGTGCCAAGCGCCATTTCACTCGCTGCAAACTTTGCATTGCGGCAGAAGTTTCCGATGCTGTTCGAGAATTCGGAAAATTCTTCCGTGGGCATACTTCTCCACTCGGCAAAGGAAACCCACACTTTTTTGACCAAGCGTCAGAAAGGGCACAGTTTTCGGTGAACGCTTGACGCTTCCGGAGTATGCCGAGGCAGAAATTTCACGTTGATCGTAAGCTGCGTTTGCCTAGGCCTTTGGTCTGGGCTAGAGTAAAAACACTTGCATGCGAACTCTCATTCACTCCATTATTCTCTCTTCTTTGTGCGGTAGCTTATTGCTCATGAGTGGTTGCGGACTTTTAGTCGGCAACGTCAAACCTGTTGATGAAAAATCTGAGGACTACCGGGTCTTAGATTTGAGAAATCATAATTCGGACTGGACTCGCCTAGAGCCTGCGGCTGCCAACCCAAATATAGACAAGGGAGAAGCTAAAGACACTTTCTCCTCCGAAGTGAGTGATGTTTCTTATCAATCTAAGAAAACTGCTTCGATTATCTCCCTCAACTCTGCTTGCCGGGGATCACGAGCCTCCGAAGAACAGTCCTTAAAAGAGTTTTCACAGCAACTGCTTCTGGGAATGACTAACGTGACGCAAAGAGTCGAAAAAGAAATCCAGGTTCAGCAAGTGCCTGCTTTAGAGACCACAGTTGAAGGAAAATTAAATGGCGAACACGTAGCCATCCGAACTGTCGTGCTAAAAAAGGACGAATGCGTCTATGATCTGATGTTTGTGGCACGCCCTGAGCATTTCCCGACGCAGGAACCTGACTTTACTCGCTTTGTTTCTTCGTTGAAGTTGAAATGACCGCGCGAAAAGACGGAGAAAGATTGAACTGAAACGACGTCCAAGAGATAAGTCTTTTGAACTTACATCCAGTACGGTAGCCTAAAAGGATCTATGTCAGACGCGAATTCTCATTCACAGAGCCCCTCTCTCATTCGTTTTGCGGGAGGTTTTGGACTCCTTTGTGGAAAAATTTTCAGTGAGGCATTTCGTCCTCCTTATTACTTTCGACTCACTTTGGATCAGATCTACGCAATCGGGATTCAATCATTTGTCCTAGTTGCGGTGACTGGATTTGCAACCGGCTCAGTCATGGCTCTGCAATTTGGTTACGGTCTCGCTAAGTTTGGTGGCACTCTCTACGTTCCAAAGATTGCGGCTCTCTCCATTTTGAGAGAAATGGGACCCGTGTTTACCAGCCTCCTCGTTGCAGGAAGAATTGGCTCAGGCATTGCTTCTGAGGTCTCCTCCATGAAGGTGACGCAGCAAATCGACGCCATCCGCGCATTAGGCACCAGCCCTACCAAGCGCATTGTGATCCCGAGATTGATCGCGAGCATGATTGCGTTGCCGATACTCACCCTTTTTGCGGATTACATCGCTCTTTTGGGAGCTATACTTGTTTGCCAGTCTGAGTTCGGTATTAGCCCTAGCTACTTTATTGCAAAAACAATCGAGTCACTCCGAATGTACGACTTACTAACCGGCATGGCTAAGACTTCTGTTTTTGCTTTCTTCATTTCAGTAACTGCATGCTGGAAGGGACTCAATACTGAGGGCGGAACTCAAGGAGTAGGAAACTCGACAACTTGGGTAGTGGTTACATCAAGCATTTTCATCATGGTCAGCGACTTCTTTTTGACGAAGTTCTTTATTCTGACTGTCTACCCTAAGGTTTAACGATGAATGACACTCAAATAGCCTTAGAAGTTCGAGACGTTCATAAAGCTTTCGGTGAAAAGAAAGTACACTCAGGCGTGAGCTTTGAGCTTCATCAAGGTGAGATACTTGGACTCTTCGGAGGTTCAGGCACAGGCAAAAGTGTGATGCTCCGTGAAATTATCGGACTTGAAAAACCAGATCAAGGTTCGATCTTGTTTGAAGGCCGGGATCTCACGACCCTCACGGAATGGGAGCTGTTTCCCGTCCGTACAAAAATTTCATATGTTTTCCAAAACGGCGCCCTCTTTGACTCCTTGAGTGTGGAAGAAAACCTCGCCTACCCGCTTAGGGAACACACTAAACTCTCTGAAGACGAGATCCACGCCAAAGTCGAACGCATGCTTGAGCTCATCGACATGAAGAACAGCAATCATCTCCTGCCAGCGGAGCTATCGGGAGGAATGCAAAAACGCGCAGGCCTGGCTCGCGCTATTATCCTTGAGCCCAAAGTCATCCTATTTGACGAACCAACCGCCGGCCTAGACCCTCTCAACACCAAGCGACTATTAGATAACATCAAGAAGCTTAAGGAGCGCGGAATGACCGGCATTTTTGTGACTCATGATATTCCGAGCGCATTTGAAATCTCCGATCGCATTGCGATCATATATCAGGGTAAAATTCACGTTATAGACACCGTAGAGAACATTAAGAGATCGAAAGATCCCTTGGTCCAAAGTTTTGTTAGTGGAGCGCACTCATGAAAAAAAATTTAGATAAAGACTACAAGATAGGCCTCTTTGTTACGGTGGGCCTCGCTCTAATCATGATTGCCATCACTCTCTTGGGTGGCGCAGATAGCATCTTTACCCGATCTACTTCGTATGTCGCTCACTTAAAATCATCTGAGGGTCTCATCACCGGCGCTAAGGTGGTCCTTGCCGGGGTGCACATTGGAACAGTGAAAGATCTTGAATTTGAGCCAAAAACTCGCACTGTCCGAGCCGAAATCGTCGTTCAAAAAAAATATGCTGAAGCGATCAAAACAGATTCGATGATCGAGCTCATGACCCAAGGTGTATTGGGTGACAAGTACATCTCTATTGCCTCGAACGACTCCAGTGAACCACCTCTTTCAGAAGGAGGAGAACTGGGAGTTAAGCCTTCGCAGGATCTCGGTCAGTTTGTTTCAAAGGGTGATGATCTCCTCACTTCTCTCAACAGTATCGCCAAAAGCATGAATCGTCTGCTGGGTTCATTAGAAGCTGGCAATCGAAGCGAAATGCTTTTTCAGGGAATGGCAACAACTGCTAAAAATCTCTCTTCAGCGAGCCAGAAACTCAACTCTCAGCTCGACGGGATGGATCTGAAAAAGTCAGCCAATCAGCTCTCACAGATCTTAGAGAAGATTAATAACGGAACTGGGACTCTGGGGGCCCTCGTCAACGACCCTAGCCTCTACGACGATGCTCGCTCACTTGTCGGTGGCGCCAACCGTAACCGCATCATCCGTAATCTTGTGCGCAAGACGATCAAGGATAGCGAAGAGCAATCCGGCCGAGTCGAAGACGGAAAGAAGAAGTAGAGATCCACACACGCATGAGCGTGCGGATGCGCGGGTTTGTGCCTGGCTTGAGGGGCTGGGTGGCAGACGGGCCGAATTTAGCTGCAGATTGCGACCACGAACTTACGAAGTCCGCTTCTACCACGCGGCCCTGAACGTATCCTGCGACAACCAAACGCGAGATCAGCGCTTAATTGGACAGATGTCTGCAAATCACTCCTCAGCTACTTTTTTGGCAATGTTCCATCATCTTTAACGTCTCAGAGATGCGCACAAGTCTTCCGTGCGCATCCCCCGGAGAAATTGCGCGCGCAATAAATGACATCGCTGAAGATCTCTCTCGCCACCAAACACTACTCATGTTAATCATCCCAAACCCGCGATGCAGTACCGATTTAAAACCTTAGATAAAGAGTTCAAAAAAGACTTTGGTGGGGCGCTCCTTCGAGGCAACGCTCGTGAAAAACGTCCCATCTCGCTTAAACGCCCCCTGCATTTAGTGATGAGATCATCCATGGCGCGCGGGCAGCTTTCGTTTCTTAATCAAAAGCGCCGCAAAAGAATTGAAGACCTATTGAGGCGTACAGCGGCCTCAAATGACGTAAAACTCTATCGCTACGCCAATAGCGGCAATCACCTTCATCTCATTGTCCTTCCTAGCTCGCGAGAGGCTTTTAACTCTTTCGTACGAGCAATTTCGGGACTAATCGCTCGTCTCACCTTAGGTGCCGAAAAAGGATCGGCGAAGGGGCTTAAATTTTGGGATGCTCGTCCATTTACGAGGATCATCGAATGGGGAAGAGATTTTACGCGAGCTTGCGCTTATGTTTTACAAAACAGGTTAGAAGCACTTGGATTTATTCCGTATCGGCCAAGACGTAGAAAAATACGACAAATCGAAGTCTAGTGATCTGCCGACGATGCCCCAGCCCCTGATACAGACCTCGGCAAACTTCCGAGACTTTGGCTTCCTGCGACCATTTTGTCTTCTAGGCATGCCTTGGCAGAGTTACAGTTTTCGGCCTGGCACCTAGCGAAACGTGTTGTGGCGACGGCATTTGAGCTGCCCATACACTTGATTTGTCGAACACAGAGTTTCTTTCCACCGCAAGAAGCTGGGCTCTCAACTGTGGTGAATAAAACACCCTTGTTCTTTGTCAGGTCCTGGTTGATATCATCTTGCGCCAGCTTACAATCACCGGCTGTACCCTTACCGGTCGCCCTATCATTCATAGCTTTTTCATTGGTAAGCATCGCTTTCAATTCATTACGATCGCAAAAAAAGCTAAGTGAGGATGACTTCTCCATCCAACCTTTCGATGAATCACCGTCACCACAAACTTGCTTATAACGACTAACCAGGTCACGAAACTCAGAAGGATGACTCTTCACATAGGGTAAAACCTTCAGTTTAACACAATCATCATAGTTTTCTTTCGAACATTTGCTGACAAATTCCTCACTGCAAACCGCGCTCTGATCCGACCAGATCTCGGCACATAATCCAGGACCAAAAACGAGTGGATTACACTGCTTCATGTTCGACTTTCTGGCATTGTTGCGACTGCTAAGTCTTGTAATTTCGCTTGCTGAGTTACAGGCAAGCGTCTCGTCAAAGGCACAATCGTTTTCTTTCTCTGTTTGTGTCGGCTTTAAGAGGCCACCAAATGCGTCTACCGGCAGACAATTAGGCTTTTTTGCCCACGCATTCTGAATACCTATTGAATGAAGTATTGAATTCATCACCTCATCAGAGACGCTTGAAGTCTTATTCTTTTCGCCTCGCGAAGCAGTTTGAAAAAGCCGGATTACTCGAATGATCTGCTGATTAGTCCATTGGCTATCCCCTGTCCCGCGCGCGGTAGGAGCAGAGCTAGGGAGGGCGATGCTTACGATTCTTCCCGGAAAGAAATCTGTTCCTTTTGGAAATAGATTTTTTGGAAATCTCTTTTCGGTTCGTCCATCTTCCAGCCTCAACAGCACCTCGGAGGAGGAAGCACTGACGATGGATCCAGTCACAATAGCGGGAGAGTCAGTGGCTAATTCTGCATGCACAGAACTTGTGTGCAAAAATATACTCAATGCAACCAAGAAACCCTTGCCGATATTCATAGACATTTTCCTCTTAGAGAGAACCGCTATAAAAATCGTAATTCAATTAAACTATTTATTGAATCGCAATATCACGAGGATCTACGAGATTAGCCTACGAGTCGTGGACAAAACATAACGGACACAGGCTTTTCAATCGGAGTAGGTCCTATTTACGAGTTTCTTTTCAAAGAGTAGTTTTAAGCCACCCTCTTCTCTTCGCTCTTCTCCGTATCTACCCGCGCCTTTCCGGCGCGACAGTTGTCACAGGTCTCGCAAACTTCCCAGTCAGGTTGCTCTTCGAAATAACTCAAAAGTGTTTTCCACCTACAAAGCGCTGTTTGTGAATACATAATCATACGCTTGAGCTTTTCTTGGTCGGCTTCACGCATCTGTTCGTAGTGGGCGATTGCTTCGGTCAGTTCCTTTTCGTTTTTCTTAAAGCCTTTCAGCTGAAACTTTGCTCCCTTGAGCTCTCGGACAAGTCCGATGTTTTTCAAGGTAGATAGGATGACCCGTACTTTTTTCTGAGCGACTTTCTCGACACTTTCCTGAATCAATTTTAAAGAAGCAGCACTCGATCCACCATCCGGACTATCACGA
>DBAE01000055.1 GCA_002291495.1 Bacteriovoracaceae bacterium UBA1018
GAAAATTCCAGGGCATGACCGCCAACACCGGTCCCATAGGCTGATACTTGACATAACTCTGCGATGCTTGAGTTTTGATTTGTTCGTCGCGAAGAAATGCGGCGCCATTCTCGGCATAATACCTACAGGCCCATGCACATTTCACCGATTCTTCTTGAGCGCTTTTGTGGGTCTTTCCCATTTCTAGAGTAATTATTTTTCCGTATTCCTGTTTTTTTTCTTCCAACAAGGTGGCTACATTCATTAAGTATTTTGCACGATCATCAAAACTCAGGGTTTTAAAGCTACGAAAAGCTTGAACCGAGAGGTCTATCTTTTTCTGAATTTCATTGGGTGAAAGCGGAGTAAAGGTTTTGAGAGTTTGGCCATTTGCTGGATTGATCGTTGCTATCGGCATGGCCCGAGGATAAGACATCTTTATGGGAGCACAATGGAAACATGCAGGTCGGGTCGAAAATTCTTCGAAACGAAGTGCGTTATACGGAAAATTAGCTAAAGAAATCATCGTGGCCGCAAAGATTGGTGATCCCAATCCTGCNNGTATAGCGATAATTGTTGAAACTTTAACTGATAATAAAAATAGAACCGCAGCTGATATTCGCGTTCTTTTCCGCAAGGGGCAGCTTGGATCGATCGGAGCTGTTACTTGGATGTTCGATCGCCTAGGAGTAATTGAAGCCACCCATCCCACTCCTAACCTCGATATAGAAGGATCTGCAATTGAAGCGGGTGCTCAAAATGTCGAACCTTTAGAGTCTTCTGAAGTTACGGCAGGTCAATCTGGAGCACGTTTTTTCTGCGATCCAGCAGATCTAGATACCGTCAATAAGGCACTGACCGAAGCTGGATGGCTCATCACCCAGTCGGAACTGAGTTTCGTCGCTAAAAATTTCACTGAACTCGATGATGAAGCGAAGCGGAAAGAAGTGACCGATTTCCTCCAAGCACTTGATGATAACGATGATGTCCATCGGATCTACGCATCGCTGAAGTAGATTTGGGGTAGGGTCGGAACACCCTAGATCTAGGCTGATCAAAGCCCAATTCCCGAGATCTAGTTGCTCAACTCAAATATAGAGCATCTAGTATCCATTTCAGGCGTTTTAAGTTCAATAAAAGTTGAGTAAATCTCTTCGAAAGACTTGACCAGTTAGCTCAAGTGGTGTTATTGCCTGCTCATCTTTGACGCAATGCTCGGGTGGCTTTCTCCTAAAGAGGACAAGAGACCAGATCATTGCGGGTAAAGGGTAGTTGCCCAAGTTATCGATTGCGGCGCATGAGTTTCCACTCAGCGTTCTGTTGAGCAGCTCGGTCAACACAAGCCTGCTGTTCTTGCGCCGCTGGCGAAGAACAATCGGCTGCAGTTTGGCGGTTTACTGACGAAGTAGCGCAGCCAAATAGACCGAAGCTGAAGAGGCTCAAAGTTGAAACTGACAGAATAATGGTCTTAAAGGCTGTTGTTTTGAAAGTGGACATGAGGACCTCTCTTCTCTCTCTAAGGATATCTAAAAGAGAGGAGCTGCTCCAGTCGAAAGTAAACAATCTGTATGTAGGATTAAGATCATGAGCCAGATCAAAACCCTAATCAGATTGAAGACATGTGTGAAATTTGACACTTATTTTATAAGTAAAAATTTGAGACTTGTCTTAAGCTGTTAATGAGACCTGAAAAGTGGCTCAAAATTTATAGATCTTGAAATTGTTCTGAACTGTAACTGGAGGCCTTAAAAATGAAATCTATTCGATCCCTTTCAATAGTGATGACTGCAACCATGTTGGTATCTCTTACCGCATGTCAAACTGCTCAAATTAAAGATGTAGCAGATGCAAATGAAATCAGCGGCGAACGTTCGCCAGCTAACGCGGTTCCTCCAGCTGTTAGAAAATATATTGCCCAAGCCCTTAAAGCTGCAGAAGGCAGCGGCGATAACGCTGTAATTGCTCTTCAAAAAGCAGCGGCTCACCTCCCAGGCGGTGCTCGTTTATCTGCAAAAGTTCCAACCAGCATTGATGAAGCACTTGCGATGGACGACGCTTCGTTGAACGCTTTGATCAGCGGTCTCGACAATGCATACAAAACTCTATTCTCTGGAAATAAATCTTTGACTGCTTCACGAAATGAAGCACAAAAAGCCATGACTGAAAGACTTGCTGCTTACAAAGCGACAAGCTCGTTGAAACAGTCGGATGTTGCTGCAGGCGATAACGCTTTCGGCGTCGGCAAAAAGATTCAGGCCGATGAAGTGAACAAAACTCTCGAAACTTACCTCAGCAAAGAATTCAAAGAAATTGGTGATGCTGCTGCTGAAGTGAAAAACCTTCAAAGCAATATCAAGAACTTTGAAATTGAAACTGGTTTGCCTCTTTTCACTAAGTCTGACGTAGAAAAGTTCTGTAACAAGGACACTATTGCCGGAATCAACACCATCAAAGGTCTCGATAAATGGATTGATTATACAGCTCTGAAAGCAGCTGAAGATATCAAAGCAATGCGTAAGGCTGGCAAAAAAGTTAAGCCAAGCTGTGTAGTTGCAGTTCACAGTGTTGGTCACCAAGTGGCTAACTTGGGAACTTCAATTGAAGATGGTATCGCACGCGCCGAAATGCTCGATGGCCAATGTTTCAATTCACTTGCTGGCGATTTCCCAACGGTTCGTAAGGGTTTAACCAACGTTAAGGCCTTGGATAAAGTAAATGCCGGTGAAATTTGTACAATTAAGTAACTTCTAGTTCGTTAGATCTATAAAGCACCTGGGCCGTGGTACTGGAAACAGTATCGCGGCCTTTGTGTTTGGAATGTCTAAACATTAGACACTTACTCACTAATTTTCCTAATTTGTACACTTTTATTGGATAAAACCCTTATATTTTCGATGACTTAACGTGGCATATGCATTGCTTTATCTCTTTATTGAGAGAGAGTTTATGCCAAGAGTTATTCGCAGCATTCGCTTAAAAAAGCGATGGTTCTTCATCTTGAGCGCAATCAGTGCGCTGACCTTTGCTATTGCTCAGGGCTATAACGAGCCTAAAGATCCTCTCTTAGAGTGCGTCGCAAAGCTCAAGTCTCTTTATAACAAGACCTTTTCTTACCTTGATCCAGGCGCCAAAGGCAGTCTCCATTCGATTGCTCCAAAAGCTTTAGCTACCGTTAAACTGAACGATCCAAAGTATCTGAAGTTTATTGAAGAGATGAAAGTGACTCGCGAAGAAATCTATCGTCAGTCGATGATCCGTGCAAACAAGGCTGTGAAAGATGAAAGCGATCCGGAAGTGCAGGCGGTAGTCAAGGCTGCGTCTGAGTATCTGGATCTCGAAATTGGCGTTTACGCTAACTATGCTCGCGTTGCTCATAACGACCCTAAAGTGAGACAGAATGTTGCCCACATGAAGTCTTATGACTTTTCCCAGCTGGATCATCTCAATCTAGAGATTCATCGTTGGATTGGAGCGGTGCTAGCGTCGGACGCTAAATTGAATCGCCAAAGAAATATCAGGCACTCGGCTAAGAATCCGAGCATGGTCGAGGTCTTTGTTAATCGTGAAGATATGAGGCTAATCGAGCTTCTAGCGATTGCTAATCCCAATTCCGAATTTGAGTATTCAAAGCTGATTCAGTTTTCGATGATCAAAGACACGATGATCAATCGATGGGCGATTAGAAAATTACAGGCTAACCCAAGTCAAGACCGAGATCTCCAGAATTGTGGTCATGAATTTTTGTCTTTTAGGCGTCCTCAAGACCGGCGCATTGATCTCATGGAATATTACAACCCAGACGAGCAGACCGAACGGTTTAATGCGCTTGTGAGAGCTGCGCCATTTGTGTCCGATCTTCCGCCCCTGGGCGACCGAGTGCGGTCAGATGAAGAGAAATCATTCAGACAACCGCTTCTGAAATCTCAAGCCGAGTATGAGGCGTTGATTGTCAAAGTCATGTCTCAACATCCAGACTTTAAAGAGCTCGTTCTTAAGCCGAGAGAAGCTCAGCAGCTCTCAACCACAGCCAAGACCATTGTCGAAGCGCTTAGCAAAGTTGAAAATGAAAAGACAAAAACGATCGAAGTTGGCCCGCTGGATTGGTTAGCAAAGGCGGAAGCTAAAGATTGGGAAAATACCGCATTAGCAAATTACAAAGACTCTTTCTATCCCGGTGATGATTTGGCGCCAAGCTCAATTGCTCAGCGTTTAGCAGAAAATGCATTTGCTGTTCGGAGAAAGGCAATTGCTCAAGCACTTCATATCAAGTGGCATGGCTTTTTGGCAGACGCTCATCATGGAGTATTGAAAGAAATAATCGACACCTATGGCGAAGCCGAAGGCAAGGAGAAGAATACAGAACTCAATCCTTGGATTGCTAAGTTAAGCCTTGAGGAAAGTATGCGGATTATTGCCCAGACCGTGAATACGGAGTTGGACAAGATCCGGGGTGAGTGGGTCGCAGACCAAGCGACTCGCTATGCACAAAGAATATCAGATTATCTTTATAGCAAGGATCACCAAGAGATGGAGCTCAATAGAAATTGGGAAACAGCTCTTTCGTCTTTGAATCGGAGTGCACGAATTGCGCTAAGAGCGCAGAAGCTACGAAAAGAATATATTAGACCTATCGAACTTGAAATTGCTCGTAAGAAGATATCTAAGCGAGATGCAAAAGACATCAAAGTCGATGATATCGAACTGGGCGTTTATACTGCAAAAGATCGAATGCCGCTTCTGTTAAGTCCAGTGACATCCACTGAACTGAAGCGTTTTTTTAAGTTGAGATTTCCTTATATGATTTCGGCGGCAGAGTGGGAAAACAAAGATGGCAAAACCCTTCCTCATCTCGAGCTTTCTGCCAAAGTAGCCGCACACCCAGGTGTGAGCTATTACATGGATCGCTTTTTTGATTACCTCGATCAAGAGTATATTGAAGAACTCAAAAAGAGTCAGATCAAAGACGTGGACGAGAAGAACTCGCCATTAAGAACTGTGATCTATTCAGCCTATAATAAAACTTTAAAAGATCTTCGGTATGACCAGGCGGTTCCTAATCACTCATCCGTACGTGGTGGATTGAGTAAAAAGTCGAGTGAAGAAGAAGTCTCTGGCCAGATTGAAGAAAAGAAGACCGCACCGACCACAACCGGAACTGCAAAGACAAAGGGCCAAGCCCCGAAACCTAAAATCGTAGCACCTACCGTCACCTCGGCGCGTAGAACCGCTCCTGTTCGTGAGCCATTTAATATCGACGATTTAGAGCTCCAAGCTGAGCGAATGAGAAGACGAGTGATTCGCGATTTAGCAAGGCTCTATCCTAACGATTATCGCATGATCGGCGCAACTGAGGCCACATTCGGTCCGAAGGATATTGAGGTCGTTTTGGGACGAGTCCATGCTTCGCTTGGGCATCCCGAAATGGAAGCTAAGGTGAGAGCCGCGCTTCAAGTACAGCTACCTCAAACCCGATTAAAAGATTCTGGATCGAGCGATTCAGTAAACATAATTTCGATGGCTAATGAAGTGAAGAAACAGGTCATCTCATTTGTCAGAAAAGAAGTTTTTCTAAATCCATCCCGAGTGGTGAAGGGAGACTCTACCGTTCGTGAGCGTGCGATCAAGCCGCATGATCATTTGGCGGTAGCCGGAATTAAGACCAATGATTTTGAAGACGCCTTTAACGCTGTATTTCAGATCTTAGGATTAGAGGACGTAGCTCCACTTCCTTATCGAAAGCAAAAGCCAGGTACACCCGTAGATCTCACCCGCATTGCATCTACAGTGCTCGATCAAAAGATCTTAAGCCAGGTGCTGATCAATGAATCTCTAGTCGACTCGCCACTCCTAGCGGTCGAAGTCTACAAATGGGAAGGTCAGTTAATTAGCAAGGCGGAGTACGAAGAGGCGACCAACATCTGGTGGGCAGAGAAAAATAATGTACTTTACCATTTAGCCGATATCTATGATTTTAGTCGAGACACCATTGTNNGGAGGCGGCACGAAAAATCCTTCCTCAATTTATCGAAGTTGCTTCTGTGAATGACGTCATGAAACTGGAAGCATTTTGCCGAGCAGATCCTCGTGATCCTACTGGCAATGACGACTTCAGAATGCTCTATCATTCGGCAAGTGCCGTCCGCGAAGCATTTACGTATCCATACAAAGGCGTACATCATGATCTCAAAGGAATTGATGAGCGTGTAAGACTTGCTAGCCGTACGCCTTGGGAGCAATGGCAAGAAGACATCATCGATCCGATAACGATTGCGGCAAGCTTCGTCTTCTTTTCGGCTATCGCGATCCAAATGGGACCGATAGGCTGGGCATGGTGGACCGGAACCACTTATGTCCCAATCTTGGGTCCTGTTGCACAAGCACTATTGATTGGATCGCTGAAGATGCCAATGAGTATCCCAATCTTGATCTTCTTAGGTCAAACGATATCGATGACTGGCTCTCACTTTTACTATAAACCGCAGGTCATTGATTTTAGCACAGGTGTCGCGGACTCCAGTATCGGTATTCATACCAAGGCTCGTGTGTCGCGACAGGCACTTGAAGAGCAAACCAAGGCTCTGCGTGAAGCACAAGGCTGGACAGCAATTGGGATTGCTGGATCTCTTTTTGATATCTATCAAGTCTTTCGCGGCGCAAAGCTCGCTATCGGGATTATTGAAGGTGCATCCTATGACCGGATTATGTCTAAGGGATACAAGTACGTAAACGGCTTAGAGACGCCTTATGATGTCGCTATGAGATCAAGGGCTGGCCGAAAAGCCCAAGCTAGACATGCCGCTGAAAACACGGTGATCTCTGTCGATCAAGAGACTAAGAGTTTCTATCAGAGATTTAAAAATTATGTTGCAGATGCAACCACCGGCTCGAGCGCATATAACTCGCTTCATGACTTTTTAAAATCGGTATTGCCGATGTACAAAAACATCAATCTTGATGACTTTGAAAGAGCACTGGCAGCATCTTTGGGCGACGAAATCAAAGACATACCTACGGCATTGAAGTGGATCGATGAGGCTAACTATGTAGATGGCCTCGAAATCGATCGACTGCAGAGATATGTCCATGACCTAGAAAAGAGATACTACGCTAAGGTTCCAAATCGACCAAAAGTTGGATTTGATCCAAAAGTGACCGGCGAAAAGGTCTACGGGTTTAAGGACGAGCGCTATTATCAGATCAAAGACAGACTGACTGCGATCTTAAAATCAACAATGGATCGCAAGGAGTGGTTGATTC
The DNA here is from genome assembly GCA_002291495.1 of Bacteriovoracaceae bacterium UBA1018. GTDB lineage: Bacteria > Bdellovibrionota > UBA1018 > UBA1018 > UBA1018 > UBA1018. The sequence continues at coordinate 7,237 of DBAE01000055.1, forward strand.
TTGTCGAAGCTGCGAAAGATAGTAGACCTTGGATGACAACTTGGGATCTTGCGCCCGAGATAGCAATACCTTTTGTAAAGCAGACCGTAAGAAATAAGTTTAAGCCTCGAATAGAGTTCCGGGAATCGCTGAAAAAGAAGCTTCTGGAATATCAGGCCCAGTTTGGTCATGTGCCAGCTGAAGAAGGAGCTGAGTTTGGAACTCAGGTCACTCGGTTTACCGGTCCGGAGCACAAGGTTGGAGCACCTACGGGTATCCTTGATTTTCTTGAGAAGAATAAACCAAATGAATTCGAGTTTATGCTCTTTAAAGAGTACATCGTGGAACCCGCTCTTAAACATAGCGATGATGCTGGAAAAAAAGCGGCAAACAAAGTTCTCGACGATGGTAGAAATGTCTATCAGGGANNCCCGAATCATCAGGCTGCGCGAAATTGGAAGATAAGACCAGCTCCAGATTTGGTTATGGATCGTACTGGCCAGTTTCAGCGTGCTCCTCAAATTAGCCCCGATGAGTATGACGACTACGAAGTCTTTCAGTATGATCCAACCGCACCAACGGGCAAATGGGTTAAGAAAGATAATCACGGATACCAATGGGAATTCGTAGCCGAAGAAAGTCTAAGTCAGACAAAAAAAGAGCCNNCCGTCGGTAGCAAGTAAGCACGTCGTCAAAACCGAATCCTAACTTCGCAACCCCATTTATTGACTAGGCTACGGAGATAAACGAGACTAGGTTAGATCTGGGGGCTCCGTCGACATGAGACTAGCGAGACTAGCGCTTTTTCTTTCTTTGCTCGTATTTCAGTTCAGCATCACGCCAGTGGCGTGGGCAAATCAATGCCCTGACATTCTTGGCTCTGCGATGCAAGGCGATATTCCAGAACTGAGTCCCGACGCTCAGGTTGGAAAACTCTATCGAGTACGGATCTCTTGGGTGAGGCCGACGCAATTTGCAGTTGGATATAAAGAGATCAGCTCACGTAAAAAATTGTTTGAGAAAAAAACTAAAAAAGAACAACTCGAATACCTGCTCAAAAAAACGGGGAGTGTAGTCATCGGATCTGATGGTTATGTCTGGTTGATCGACGGTCACCATTTAGGAAGTGTACTCAGTCGAATTGAAGAAGAAACAGGTAAAGCCCGTTATCTCTATGTCCGCGTACTGGGTAATTATCTTGCCGAAGAAAATGTCGACATGGAAAAATTACTTGTTCAAAAGAGCTGGTGTTATCTTAAAGATGGGAACGGCAAACGTCGAAATTTCGCCGAGCTTCCAGAGACCTTGCAGGACCTACAGAATGATTCCTATCGTTCACTCGCGTGGCTGGTGAAAGAAAATGGAGGATTTCATGAATCAAGCGTACCCTTTGCCGAGTTTCAGTGGGCGGATTTTTTCAGAGATCATATTAAGCAAAGCCAACTGAAAGATAAACCTTGGAAAGCGTTTAAAAAGGCAATGAACTTGGCCCGCTCACTCGACGCGAAAACACTTCCGGGTTACAAGCCTTGATATGCCTTCCAAATATCGTCCAGGATATGTTGCGCTTGAGCGGGCTCTTTCAAAACTAGGGCTTGCCTCACGCACTCAAGCCAATCAGTGGATCAAAGCTGGACGAGTCCAAGTGAATGGGAAAGTCGTGCGTGATCCCTTTTTCGCAGTTCGGCCTGAAGTGGCTCAGATTAAGATCGATGATCAGAATCAGGAACAAGAATTTGCTCTGGTGATTGCTTTAAATAAGCCCAAGGGTTTAGTGACCACACGTTCAGATGAAAAAAACCGACCCACGATCTACGAATGTTTAAAGGATCTCAAGCGTCACGTGATTCCGGTAGGTAGACTCGATTTGGCTACAAGCGGATTATTACTTCTAACCAATGATACTCGTTTTTCGGATTGGGTCACTGATCCAGTAAACAAAGTAAAAAAGGTGTATCTTGCCACGGTGCGAGGCGAGGTTTCTCAAGATTCATTGGAGAAAATGATGAGAGGTATTCGTGATGAGGGTGAATTGTTAAAAGCAGATCGGGCGGTTCTGGAGAAATCTTCAAAGAGAGAGTCTCACTTAGAGCTTACTCTTACTGAAGGGAAAAACCGCGAGATCAGGCGTCTTTGTAAGGCCCTCGGGCACGAAGTAAGCCGCCTCAAAAGAATTCAAATCGGTGGGTTGAGTTTAGGTGAACTAGAATTAGGACACTGGAGATCGCTCACTCAAGCCGAAGTCAATGAGGCTTTCCCGGGTACTAAGTTTAAGATGACGTGGCAACAGAGCACGTCTTATGGTACGTCTGCCTTGTGAAGCGGAAGTCCATACTCGTTATTGAAGATGAAGCCGATATCCGGTCCTCGTTGGAAGAGGCCCTGGAACTCGAGAGTTATCCTGTGCTGACTGCCTCAAATGGTCGAACGGCGCTGGACATGCTTGATCAGTATCAGAAGAAGGACGAACTCCCGGGATTAATACTACTAGATATCTCCATGCCAGAGATGAGTGGCCTTGAGTTTCGTGAAAAGCAAATGGCCAATCCAGAATTTGCAAAGATCCCGGTGGTATTGATGTCCGCCGCTACTGATACACAGAAGTCAGCAGAGTTTATGGGATTGAGCGGATATCTGAAAAAGCCCATGGAGATCGAAGAACTTTACTCCATTGTATCTCGTTACACTTAAGAAGCTCGTTTGCTGTTAAACTGATCCGGTTCGCTATCTCCAGTTCCTGATGAGTCCACGGGCCAGCGATCGCTCGGTACTTCTTTTCGCTGGCGGCTAATGACTCGTCGTGCTCGAAAATACCAAAGCCCAAATCCGACGGCAGCCGCAAATAAGATAATCCAGGCGAGTGAAACACTATAGGCCATAAGCACCTCTTTGAAGCAAAGCTGCAAATTCTATTCTTTAAACACGCTTTGAAATGAGTGCGAGATATTCTTTGGAATCATCTTCACTCCAAGTGCCGTTCAGCTGGANNGGAGTAAAAAGCCGCTTTGGCGAAGAAGTGAATAGACGGTCTTTTCGGGCTGCGGGTACTGAGTGCTTTGGAAGCTCAGAAATAAAATGCCGGTCTTAGGTTTAAGCGCCTGAAAAAATATCCCCAGAACTCGATGAAGTTCATCAATATTCCAGCTTTTCTTGGTAGGTAAGCGGTGGCACCACACGGCATCCAGAGACTCACGTTGCACCTGAAAAAAACGTAAGTCCTTCTCGGTAGTCAGAGTTTCATAACCATGGTCTGAGAGCCATTGGCGTGTTTGAAGCGAATCCGAAGGCTCAGCGACTAATACCTGAGCTCCTTTTGGAAGCAGTGAGGCAAATGTACCCAACATCTGTTTTTGCATAGCGTAAAAGCATCGTATCAGCCGGTGCGTGCTTTGCAACAGCTTTAAGATAGCTTTGAGATAGCTTTGAAAAAGAGAAATAAATGGGACTGAATCACTATTGGGAAAAAAGAAACTTTAAGGTGACATCGGAGCCTTCTGGAAAAAAGAAGACGACCACTCGCAAGAAAGCAAAAAAACCGATCTTCGTGATTCAGGAACATCATGCTTCGCGCCTGCACTATGATTTCAGGCTCGAAGAAGAAGGAGTTTTAAAAAGTTGGGCGGTTACGAAGGAGCCCTCGATGGATCCTCAGGTGAGGCGCCTAGCGATCGAAGTTGAGGATCATCCGCTTGAATATGCAAAATTTCATGGCGACATTCCTCGAGGTGAGTACGGAGCGGGACACGTTGAGATTTGGGATCGCGGAACTTTCGAGAATGTCAGTAAGTACGCAGGAGATCCCATCTCCTTAAGTGAAGCCATCGACGCNNGACGCCGGGCATATCGACATCATGCTTCATGGTGAGAAGCTCTCAGGACACTTTACCCTGGTTCGCCTCAAGACATCAGAACGTCAACCGAGTTGGTTATTGATCAAAGCCAAGCATGCACCTAAACTGAGCGCCGTAGAGCGAGCCAAGCTCTGGACGAGTAAAAAGAAAAAAACCGCTGCCTGAGATCCGTGTTTGTGAGAAGGTATGCAAAAGGTAAGTCGAATATGAAAAAGCTTAATTTAGTTTGTAGTGTTCTTTTGGGAATAGCCTCACTCAATTTGTCTGGATGTGGAATGCAGAGCATCCCCCGGGCGCAAAATGATGTCGATGCAGCATGGTCCGAAGTACAAAACCAATATAAGCGTCGTGCCGATCTCATCCCTAATCTCGTCGCAACTGTGAAAGGTTATGCTGGACACGAAAAAGAAACTCTTGAGGCAGTGACTAACGCTCGTGCTCGAGCTACCCAAACTAATGTGAGTGCCGAAAGTCTTACGCCAGAAAATTTAAAGAAGTTCTCCGCCGCTCAAGGCGAACTCAGCTCTGCTCTGTCTCGCTTGATGGTTGTTGCTGAGAAATATCCAGACCTGAAGGCCAATGAAAATTTCAGAGATTTGCAAGTACAACTCGAAGGAACCGAAAACCGTGTTACGATTGCCCGCCAGAGATATATCGAAGCGGTCAATATATTCAATAAGCTGGTGACCGTTCCTCCGACTTCTTGGTACAACTCGATCTTCCTAAAAAATGAAAAGAAACCTCAGTTTGCAGTAGATAACTTAGATCAGGTCAAGGACGCGCCAAAGGTAACCTTTTAAATCATGCATCACTTGGGCGCCTTACGAATTGCATTGATTGTCGGTTTCAGTTCTTGTTTTTCGGCCTTTGCGCTCGAGGTTCCGCCTCATACATCGTTGGTTGTCGATCAAGCAGATCTTTTAACACCAGCTGAAGAGCGACAAGTTGAAAGTAGCCTAGTTCAGTTTCAGAAAGAACATGGGCCGCAGATTCAGCTCTTAACGATCAAGGCGCTCGAAGATGAAACGATCGAAACTTATTCGATCAAAGTAGCAGAGGCCTGGAAACTAGGAAGTGAGAAGAAGGACAATGGTGTTTTACTTCTAGTCTCTCAGCAAGATCGTGCCCTTCGTATTGAAGTAGGCCAAGGACTAGAAGGTACATTACCCGATGCGGTAGCTGGCCGGATTATTCGCGGAGTGATTGTTCCTCTTTTTCAGCAAGGACAGTTCTCAGCCGGTATTGTGGCGGGACTCAATGCAATTGCTCACGGACTTGGAGG
>DBAE01000129.1:0-203 GCA_002291495.1 Bacteriovoracaceae bacterium UBA1018
TCTCGTCTCTTTCAGAGATTGATTATCTTTGTAGGGTTGAGCAGGCTTTGCTGGATTAAGTGAAAGAGCAGTAAATAGACTACCTAGAACGACAGTACGCATAGATTTATCTCCTGACCGCAATATCCTCGATTGGCATATTGTTGAAAAGATGCACAAATCGAAATACACTGTTTCCCTATAGAAACAGTGTATTGGAAGAG
>DBAE01000129.1:256-14825 GCA_002291495.1 Bacteriovoracaceae bacterium UBA1018
TAAAGCTATTACTCGCCTTGAAGAACAAATGGCCAATAAGCTTCTTATCCGGACAACACGAAGCCTCAATCTTACTGAAGTGGGGCGACTCTATTATGAAGCTTGCAGAAAACCCATTCACGAACTTGAGGTCGCTCAAAAGACTCTCAATGGACGCGATAAAATCATGTCGGGAAATATTCGAATTACTGCGCCCGAAGATTATGGANNCTCAATTACACTGATGAAACAATCAACCTTGTAAGAGAGGGTTATGACTTAGCGATACGCTTGGGTGAATTAGAAGATAGCAGTCTCATCGTTCGAAAACTTGGACGTAGCACCTTGGCTGTAGTCGCTTCACCATCTTATCTAAAATCTGCGCCCAAAGTCGATCACCCAAGAGACCTGCTCCAGCATTCATGCCTCACGGTGACCGTACCTCCACTAAGATGGATCCTTCAAAAGAAGAAAGAAACTTTCAAATTGGACGTGCAACCGCGCGTATTAGCCAACCAAATGTCGAGCTCAGTGGATCTTACCGTAGCAGGAGCTGGCATCGCATTAGTGCCAACATTTTTTTGTCAGAGCCAAATTCAGTCAGGGAAGCTAAGGCGCATTCTTCCAGAATGGTTCAGTCCGGGCATGATGGTGTCGTTGGTTACTACCCTTCCTTCGACCTCATCAGCCCGACTCAAATTAGTTGTAGACCGTCTCAGTCACACTATACCGAAAGCATTATATGAGATTTGACCAACTCTTTTTTGAAAGTATTTAAACGTTTTCAGGGGATGTCTCCCAGAGAATACAATAGCTTAGCGAACCGATTGCAATCCCACCCCAAGTCTGCTGTAATAATTATGGGCTCTTCGGAAGCGCCCACCCGCTCAAGAGCACCTCATTCCGATCTCAATGAACATAAAATCTCTTTTGGTTGCCAATAAGCGGGTGACGGCAACACGACCAAAGGATTGTTATGTCTCAAACTCGAATTGAATCTCTTAAAATCAAAGCCAAGCTCTTACAAAAAGCCAAACAAAAGGCAGGTAAACCTATCCAGCTCAAAGCTGCGTTCGCAACTCTTGCACGTGCGGCTGGATTTGATTCTTGGCAAGATTTGAAGCAAACGCTCGAACAAAATCAGCCGCTCTGCCCTCCCGGCCATAGCGCACACTGGAAGGTTTGGTATGCCTCTTACGATGAAGCCAAAACTCATCTACGAGAACACGGGGGTTACCTTCTCCCCTATCTGAAGGACTTCTTTATTTGTAATGAAGATTACATCCGATTTTTAGGGATCGAAGAAGGTGATACGGATCTAGCACGCGTTGGAAAAAACTGGGCCGAGCCGGTGGATTATGAGGCGTACCAGCGGTTATTGAAAAAGGTATGTCGATAGCCTCTAGTTATCCAAGTCACCTTGTACACAACCAAAAGTTGACTCTACAATCGCTTTGCGTTTTTCTGGGGACATCTCTTCGAACTTTTTACGACGAACATTTTCTAACTCAAGTTGAGAAATAGTCGGGTCAAGTCCGTAAAGAGATGTCGCCCATCCTCTGTAGAGTTTCCAAAAACTACGTCTAGATCCAGATGGATTATTCTCTTTGCACAGAAAATGGAGCGAAGCAAATTCCTTATTCTGACACTCCTTCTCATCAAACGCTTCAAAGTATGAAATCGCATCCGAATAGAGTTTACGCTTTTCCTCAGAGGGAGATTTTTCTAACTCTGCCACAAGTAATTTTGCTTCCACCCTTTTTTCGAGGTCCGGATTTATAAACATCATCTGCGTATTACGATTGTACTTCGAGAACTTTTGACATTCGCTATAGGAATAGTCACCGAACTGCATTACCCAAAAATGCACTCCATACTTTTTGTAAAGTTTTCCCAAAGCTTTTCTTCCAGTTGAGGACTCAACAATTTCTTTAACATCAAGGGACGACCTAGATGGATCGCTTGCATCACCTATCCATTCGGTAACCCGAATTATTCGATCTGCACTCCACTCTTCTAACGATCCTTCAGTTTCTCTGCTTAATTCGCAGATGATTTTTCGATGAAGTTCAAAACTGACAGGTAGCTTCTTCTTGTCGTAAGACCTAAGATCTAGGTACCCAGTCCCTGCCGGTACTGTAATCTTAAGTAACGCCCCTTTATAAAATCCTAAGCTAGTCAGCGGATCTGCTGTTGCGTAGAGCCCGTTTCCCCAACTCGTCTTTTGCTTCTTAGCACCTAGCTGCGACGCCGCCTTCCGCAAAAAGTACTCTTTGGCATTTCGATCTGGGTCAGCAGGACCCGCGTAGTCTTTCTCTGTACCCGTTGGATGGATAAGCGCCTGATCCGAAAGGACAGGTGTACTGTTGTCATAAACATCCTTTGGCGCGCCTTCGGGATACCTCGGAGTACGATATCCATAATGCCAAAAACTGAGAGGTCGGCGGGTCTTTCGAGTATTGGCTACAAACAGACTGTCGAGCTCTTTGGCTAGCTCATCTGCGGTGGGTGGCGGAACTCCGATGCAAGGATTGGGGAGTGTCTGAGCCAACTGTGTTAGTCCGGGCGGCAGGATCTCGGTTACACACGATGATCGACTTACATCAGCCTGTAGCTCTGCGCTCAAGGCCAATAAAAGGATAGGCGTAATGTATTTGATCCATGACATCTGCTTCATTTCTTCTTCAGAATATCTCAATCAGAAGGCCAAGAATAATTAAAAGATTTTCCCCGTTTTAACCTGCGGAGGTCATAAAAATACCGTCATAAACTCAACGTTCTAAAGTTGGGAAATCAGGCTGAGCCCGTGGATTTAACGACAAGTAATGCAACTACTCTTTCACGCGAAAACTGCTCTCGAGCATTTTGATTTCACTATCGCTTGATCCGAGAACTTTGAAGTGCTTTTTCCAGCCCGCAACGATGTCTTTAACTTGCTCAATTATTTCTTTTGCATGTTGCAGAGTTAGGCCGAAGCGTCCCGCTCTAGACAACGCATTCGAGTAAGATGCTTTTTTGCCCTCTAGTCCAAGAGTCATCGCCAATGCATAGGTTTCAGCATTAATGATTGATGGAACGACGTCATACAACGGAGAAAGATCCCAACGATCCTTTCCTGCATATAGAAAACCAAAATTCCTTAAATGGTCATCATTATTGTAAACAGCGATATTAAATATAAGACGTTTGAACAGCTCCATCAAATCTTCTGACGGATGAGATGAAAATTTCAGAATCGCGTCGATCAATGAGAAGTAACTCCACGACCTATAGTCATCTTCTGAGATCCCAGTCAGAGTTAGTCCGGAAACAAACGGAATTCGTACTTCACCAGCTCGATCAAATCGCTCGATTAGATAAACGCTACGGCCATCGATTTGTTGAAGTTCAATTTCAGGAACATCTAATCCGCATTTTTTTGCGAGACTCATGGATCCGTATTCAATTAATGGCTCGTTCTTAGTGTCGGGTGAAATAGAAAATTTCGCNNAGGTAACTGCAGATTTTGGTCTCGCCCCTCCAAGCGATGGTCCATAATTGAGATACCTTCGCAGTCTCTCAGTTTCGCTTTTAGCGACAAAGTCGTCTACTGCCCCCAAGCACTCTTCAAGATCGAGTCGTTTTCCACGCACGGATTTTTCAAACTGGCCGTTGGGTTCATAAATTCTTGGACCCTGCTTGAGATCATGTGAAAAGGCGAGCGCACCCACCCGATCTCCTCCCGACGCTGCAAGATATTCAATCTCGCTCAGCGCACGACCAAATTTTTTATCAAGGAGATACCGGCCCCATTTATCAGGGGCCGCATCTCTAATGCCGTTAAAGACCTGAAAACCATCTGGGGTTTCATGTGTGGCATCGATAAGTGGCAGCTGTATTGGGTCAATCGCGATCGCATCGGATCGATCGAGGTACTGACGTCCATATCTAAAATTACTGTAAGAAAGACGCCCTGATTCAAAGAACTTAAACAGGCCGCAAGGTACCCATTCATTATCCAAGAAGATGAAAACATAGAGTTGATTAAGCATCAAAAATTGACCTCGTCATCGGAGATCTTCTTCAACGGGCGAGATCGGATACGAGCCTTACGTATGTCAATCACAAGCGCATCCAGATCTTGCTCCGGCTTTAATGCTTCAGTGATCCCTCGAATGAGATTCAACACACTGAGGACCTGAATAAACACTCCAAAAGAGACACCTGGATTACCCGCTTCGAGATGCGCAATTGTTCGTCGATCAACGCCCACTCGCTTTCCAAGTTCTACCGCGCTCATTTTTCGGCGTTTACGCGCGAGTTGAATGAGCTTCCCTATCTCAATCAGATTCAGAGAAGCTTCTGCAGTCATGATCTCGTCCCATTTTGTGATTTTCATGTCAGAATCCTATACTATAAAATGTACATTTACCCACCATTTAGTACTCTTTATAGTATATTCCATACAGACACTATGTCCATGCATAAGTTCAATATGTACATTAATATGTACAATATACGCATTATTAGTCGTGTTTAACGTACATTTTCTAATTATTAGACCAGTTAAGACGTAATAAAAATATAAATCCCTACACTGGCAAGGCCGGTACGAAATCTCACTAGCGTGACCAGACCCTAATTCAGCCTCACGGAGCGCTCAATTTCATCCGAAAAGATAAGTAGAGCGCTCCATGACACTGAAACCTCAAAAGAAGCGATACCTCACTAAGTCTCGTTTTAAGGTGGGCTACGAATGCCCAACCAAACTCTATTATCTCGATCGAAAAAATGAATACGGCAGCAACATCGACGAAAATCAATTTCTTGCCTCACTCGCTGAAGGTGGATTTCAGGTAGGTGAACTCGCTAAGCTCTACATCCCGGGTGGCCACGATATCAAAACTCTAGATATCGATGAGGCCGCCCAAACCACACAAGAGCTCCTCACCCAAGACCAAGTGATTATCTACGAAGCCGCCATCCAGCACGGTGACTGTTTAGTGCGCGTGGACATCTTAAGAAAGACTGGAAACTCTTTTGAGCTAATCGAAGTGAAGTCTAAAAGTTTTGATCCTGAAGAAGAAAATCCATTCTACACCGAACGTTCTGTGAAGAAAGGACCGCTTAAACTCAATAGCGAGTGGGAGCCCTACATCATCGACGCCGCTTTCCAGACTTACGTGCTCAAGCGCGCCTATCCAAAATCGAATATCACCTGCAGTTTGATGCTTGCTGACAAGCGCGCCATCGCAAGCGTCGATGGACTCAATCAACGCTTCTTCATCGATGAAACTCCCGATGGACGCACCCGAGTATTAGTCGCTCCCGGCACAAGTCCAGATGTGATTGGTGATCCGATCCTACTCAAAGTCTGTGTTGATGACGCGATCCAAGTCGCATGGTCCGAAAAGTACCTTGACGACAAAAGCTTCGAAGAAACAGTTGCTCATCTTTCTCAGTGTGTTTCGAGCGGTAAAAAAGCTAAACCTACGATCAGTCGCTCTTGTCGCGGTTGTGAGTTTCGTATTCCTACTGAGAAAATCACCGAAGGAAAGAAAAGCGGTTTTCAAGAATGCTGGCAAAGTGCTGCAAAGTTTCTACCCACTGATTTTGGCCGACCGCACGNNTTGATATCTGGAATCTCCATTACACAAAGACCGAAAAACTTATCCAAGAAAAGCGTTACTTTATGGATCAAGTCGATGAAGAGGATCTCGGTGTTAAGTCTGATGATGAGCCAGGATTTTCTTCAAGCCAGCGCCAATGGATGCAAGTCAGCCTGAATCGGGTTGCTAAGCCCAAACCGCACTTAGACCTTGAGGGCCTGAAACAAGAAATTGAGAGTTGGACCTACCCCCTTCACTTCATCGATTTTGAGACGAACCGTGTGGCGATTCCGTTTAATCGCGGTCGTTCACCTTATGAACAGATCGCATTTCAATTCTCGCATCACCAAGTGAACAAAAACGGAACGATCGAGCACAAAGATCAGTACNNAGACAATGGCACCATCTTGAGATTTGCCAATCACGAGAACTCAGTACTTTCAGATATCTACTTTCAACTTGATCGAGCTCGCGGCGAAGTACCCGATGCGGATGAACTGAGAACTTGGATCAAAACCGTAACTCACTCAAGCAAGGATTCCGTTGAACAATGGAAAGGCAATCGCGATATGGTTGATCTCTGTGAGGTGGTAAAACGCTTTTACTGCAGCACTCGCCTTAAGGGATCATACTCTATAAAAAAAGTTCTACCTGCCATTCTGAACGAGAGCACGTTTCTTCAGCAAAAGTATTCGAAAGCGATCTACGGAACTTCGTCGATGAAGAGCTTGAACTTTAAGAATCACACCTGGATCGTGCGTGATGAAGATGGATCCGTGAAAGATCCTTACAAGCAACTACCTCCAGTCTTTACAGACATCGACCTCACGTCTCAGCCACGCTTCTTGACTGATGAAAAACTCGCTGATGGCGGCGCTGCGATGACTGGGTATTCACGCATGCAGTTTACTCAGATGAGTAATCTTGAGATGGAGCGAGTTGCAGCGGCTCTGTTGAAGTATTGTGAGCTTGATACGCTTGCGATGGTTATGATTTGGGAGAGTTGGATGGCGGCGATCCGAAAGCACTGTAAAAAGGCCGCTTAATCGAATACACATCACCCCAATTTGACTACAGCACTTGGTTAAACTATACGATTGCAATCAGAATCGATCAGGAGATTCAATGGTTCAATCGCATGTAAAATCAGCGTTAATCTCGCTTGGTGTAAGCTGGGCTTTGTCTGGTATTGCGCTCGCTGATCCTATCCGGCTTTCTAATCACACCGAGTACCTGCAAATCATTCGTTCGTATCTAGGTGGCTTTCTGTTTGTCGGTCATGGCAACAAAGGTCAATTCAAAGATATTCCAAATACTCTCACATTAGTTGACCGCCTCGTTACCGATTACGACAAGGTCTATGGCAAAGGTAAATGGTTAGCCGTTTTTGGTGGTGATAAGTTTGATCCAAAAAAGCCAAATATTTCTCATGTACTAAAGCATCTGCACGACAGACATGGAGTACCTGTCCTAGCTGTTCACAGCGATATCGTAATTCAAATGGGTGGTGTTGACGCATATATCGATTATGTTTATTACATCCCTACGGTGACAAAACCAGTACGTGATAATTCCGGCGCTCAAGTCACTGAACAGGGTGCGCCCAAAACTAAAACGCATTGGGCAGGACTGATTAATGGGTTTCCTAAAGGAGCTACCGAATTCTATTTAGGAGATGAATTACTTCTAGGCGAGAACCCGTGGCTCAAAGGAATTGTCGCGGCAGGTGGCGGCCCAATTGGACTAGAAGAAGCTCGCTATGGATATTCTAACGGAGTGCCCCTCTACTACATTCGCTCTAAAGCGAAGTATACCAAAGTAAATGGGCCTTATGGATCCATTGATTCGTGGATTTCGGATCTGCTGGCGAATGAGAGCAAAGATCAGTGCCCCCATTCGCTGAGTCCCAGAAAACTTTTTATTGTTAAGTAGATCAACTAAGAATCAGGTATTCGTGTAATTCAGAAGGCTATACGGATATCTGTTCAGCTCAGTTCCAAACCGAAAATATCACTCCAAGGTCAATCGTATGCTGAATTCCAGTACTGACTGGAAGAAGTCGATATCCTAAACGAGGAGTTACTGAGTAGCGGGAACCCAGATTATACTTATAACCTCCGCCTACTCCTAGCCCTACGTTAGCTTCTTCTTCGAGGCCACCAATTCTGGGCGAGATACCCAAGCTTGCATCTACAAATGCACTTTTGTCCCAGAGAATATGCGATCGAACTATCCCACCAAAAAAGCTAATTACTCCACTCTTATCGCTGGGTGACTTAAAGGTGATGATAGTTGCGTCTCCTACGAATCCGAGTTCGGTATCATAAGGAGTTCCAAAGGTAAGCTCTACTCCAACTTTCGGTGCTAAAGTATTATACTGGTTCGTATTCGTACCAAATAGCACGCTTCCACCAGCCATCCAGCTGCTGGTCCATGCGAATGCACAACTTGGAGCGATAGATAGGAAGAACGATAAAAGCCAGATCGACAATTGTCTCATATCCTAAAACTCATACCTCATCCCAAGCACGGGCACAATCTTGGACCCCACATCTCTACCCCGCTCCACCACCATGAGCGTCGGAGCAATCTGAAGTGCGCTCGCCTTTTCAGGTTTCCACTCATCGAATGTAAGAAGTCTAAATCCTGTGTACAGAATAGGCAGAGAAGCTGCGATGGCGATGTTTATTTTTTGATGACTCTGTTCAGTGAGTAATACAAACACGCCTGAGAAAGCTGAATTGATCCCTAGGCTAATCAGCTGTAGCTGACGGTTCTGTCGTCGAAAGGTCCTGGCCTCATCTACGCTGAGATCAGCAAGACGATTTAACGCCTCGTGATCTTGAGATTCGGCGACCGCACATGCCTTTCCCGGAGTCGTGAACATCGTAATCAGAGCCCAGAAGCCCGCTAGTTCAAGAACCGCTTCTTCCTTTAAATTGAATTCATTTTTAGGACCTTCAATTCCTCGAACCGCAAAAAAGGTCGATGCAAGGAGGGATACCGTTTCAATTGGTGCAAGATACTCTAATCCAGTGAGCCTCTGTTGATATCCCGTAGGTGTACACTTCCATCCTTTAGGCTTAGAAATGCGTGAGCCGACGACGCAAACAGCATCAAGGAAAGAAGAGATTGAACAAGAATCAAATAGGTTAAAAAAGGCCGCATCACCACTGCTTAGCAACAAGGCAGGAGATCTCAAATAAAAAAGGCGTGGCGCTTAACCGCGACGCCACGCCTTCTTATATAAAAATAAATATTATGCGTCCCCCGAGGAGCTATTACTCCTTCTTAGCTACGCATCGGTAAGGATGCTTAGTTACCGGGCTGACGCGGGATGAGCCCTCATGGACTTCATCGTATACGTATCCCCAAAGTCCTGAAGGGTCGATTCCTGCTAGCCAGGAGTCTGTTTTTCAATTTGGAAGTTTTGGAAGGAGCTCCCTCCGATGATTGAAGACCTCGTCATGATTAGGCAAAACCCAGTTCAGCTTGAGGTAGCCGACTTCTGCCCGGTTCAAATTTCTATAGCAGTTTGCATTTTCATAATTTTGTGGTTTGAAGCTATCGCTCCAAACTAGATCAAGCCTATGATCCAAGATCACTTCTTTGAAATCTTTTGTTCGAACGACGAGTCTAAATCGACGATGATCATTAGGGACACCGTGCATGTCTGCGCACTCTTTCACACGCTCATCAATCGATAATCCTTTTCCTCAACCACAGGGCTTAATGATCGCGGGATTATAAGCATTCAACGCAGTATAAAGCGCCTCGTATTGGTTTTCTGACTTATTCTTTTGTGTCAACTCTGCCTTATTAGAGATGAGTTCGAGTACTTTATTCACTACGTCTTCGACCTCAGATACCACTCTGTGTTGCTCTAATTCTTCTTTTTGAGCATTGGTCACTTCACCTGGATTAGCTTTTGCAAATGCTTTTAACTTTTCAAATCGAGTCATGATTGCGTCGATATCTAAGTCGTACATCTGATCTCTCTCGTAGCTAGCAACAGAAGCTTCAGAGAGAGGCGAAAGTAACTTTGAATTAGATCCTGAAATAACTTTTCTTAAAGTACGTTTAAATACTTTCACCGGAACTTGATTTTCTGCCCCTTTGCACGCCGCTTGAGCTTCGCTAGGATTGCTACCCAGAACTGTGAGAGGATCGCACTTCCTAATTACAACATTGTCTCCACTGCGATAAAAAAGTAGAACTGCGCCATCTCCAGTCAGTCCAATATCAGCTGTGGATGCAGGCGTTCTTTGATCGACCTTTTTGTGTGAGCAAGACGCGAAGCTTAAAGCTAATACCACGACTATTGATAGACCCTATTTCATAGATTCTCCTATATGTTCCTTAAGAAAGATTAGCTGATATCAGAGAATGATCAAGGCTGCACATTTTACCTAGCCCAATAACAAAAAAGCGAAGCACCGTTCTACGGCACTTCGCTTTTTATAGGTTTCAAAAACTAAAGATCTGCCAGTTATTGGTGGGCCACCTCGTACTGATACGACATTCCAAGTGCACGAAGCTATGGACGATTACCTTTATTTAATAACCTGAAGATAAGGATTCTCAAATCCCAACTCCAGCCGGGCATTTTTTCCACCCGTCGAATTACGAATCATCAGAAACTGGTTAGCCATTTGGAGACCTTTTGATGCTTCTTTCACACGGATGACCAAGTCAAATCGCGGATTTTCGGTCGTGTAGTACTTTCCAAGTGCCGTTTCCTCAAACGCAGCAGTATAGCTTTGAGCCTGCCTCGCTTTGATCGCAGCGACAGCGAGATCATATTCATCTTGAGCCTTTTTTAGGCACGACTTCTTAGACTGAATAAAAGGTTTCATACCAGTTTCGCAGTTTAACTTACCCGACATTTCGAAACGCGTTTTTGCTGCGTCTAAAAATGCCATCTGTTGATATTCTTTCAACACCCATTCTGCATCAATACGAGGTTGAATTTTGAGGCCTCCGTTGCCACCTTGCCCACCAAACACAATACTGTCCTCATCCACACTGAACATCTCGAGCGCTTCAGAAGTAGCAGGGCTCCATTGTTCGCTATTTTCATTAACGACGTAGAAGCTCGAAAGAAGATCTTTGTACCGCAAATCTACCGTTGTGTGGTCACTAAGAGTAAGAAGCGATGAAATACGAAAGAAAGTCGTTGTGCCGCTGTTTTGTAAAGCTACGGTTTCTAAATCTACGAAGAAGATTGAGAAATTCAGGCTACCTATAGTGGCGTTATTATCAAATCGAACGGATTTGACGGGTTGATCGTCAATCTTAATTCGATGCTCCCAGGGTCTAGAGATAGTCGAGATCTCGAGATGATGACCTTGAACCACCTGAGAGATACATCTGAGTTCGCCATAGCCCGAATCTTCTGGCAGAGTAAATTCTTGCGAACAAGGTTTCACTTCAAAAGCGTGCGCAGTGGCCGTAGCTACGGTGGCTAATAGACATATCACTAAGTACTTCATATCGATCCCTTCGTGTGGATCGAGTACATATAAAATTGGACTTATTTTGTCAACTATATTTATGTAATAATCACACTAATGGCAGCGCAAATAATACAGCACCCGCCGCAAACAGAGCGCTAAGCACATGAAGTAAGGGATTATTATAGCGTAAGAATATAAACTGCTCGATGAGTCGTCCCACCCAAAACAGACTCATCCCAAGCATGAAGGCTCGCCCCAAAGGACTCGAAACGAGCTCCTCAGGATAAAGAAGACAAAGAAGCCCAACGCCGAAGGCGATATAAATCAGCCGTAGATTCAGGATCTGAATAATCGCGCGCGTAGGCACATTCACTTTCTTTAACTCGGTATCCCAACGAAACATCTTCCAGAAAAACATATGAAAAACTGCAAACCCAAATGAATGAATTGCACACGCGATTAACATGATTCAGACCCCAATCGATCCATGAGATTTTTAAGCATCGATCCAGTAGCGCCCCAGATCCTGTGATGATCGATCATAAATACATCGATGGGATAGACTAGATCGCTCCCAGGGACTTGCATATTCTCACGACGGTAGATGCCTTCCGTACGTAGGACACTCAGCGGTGCCCAGAAGGCCTCGGCGATTTCATCAGCACTCAGACTCATGGAGACTTCTTCGATAGGTTTTTCGAGCAAACCAATCACAGGCGTAATCACAAAGCCCGTAACAGTGGAGAGCTCTGGCAGTTGGCCTACGACTCGAATCAGTCGACGATCAATTCCAACTTCTTCTTCAGTCTCGCGTAGCGCCGCGGTCAAAGGGCCATGTTCGAGCAGATCCTCTGGATCAACTCTCCCACCTGGAAATGCATACTGACCCTTATGGGTATCAACGGTTTCTGTTCGTCGGGTAAGCAACAGACACGGATCATCCGGAGACCCAGAACGATAACCGAAAAGGATCATCACGGCCGCGGCTAAAGAGTTTGCACTAGTAATATTGCGATACCGATCAAAATCAAGTTCGAGACTTAAGGCTTTGATCAGTCGTTCTTCGAACAGTCGCATAGCCCTGAGTTAATCCTTCCCTTTGAGTGCAATCCCGTATCGTTGTGCTTTACGATAAAGAGTCGCACGATCGATCCCCAAGACTTCAGAGGCTTTTGATTTATTAAATCCTACATCCTCTAAGACGCGTACGATATGATCTCGCTCGAGTTGCTCGAGCGAACTACTTGCAGGTGCTTGGTTGTGAATTGGCTTATCAATATTGATATCCGGAAAGTCTTCTGGATAGAGCACTGCAATCGATGTCATGGCTACCGCACGCTCAATCGCGTGTTCAAGCTCTCGGATATTTCCTGGCCAGCTATAGTTTTTCAGAAGCTGCATGGCTTCCTCAGAGAGATGCGAAACAGCCTTCTTATTTTTAACCGCATAGCGCTCTAAGAAGTATCCCACGAGTTCTGGGATATCTTCGATACGATCTCGCAGCGGTGGCAGAGCCAGGGTGATGACATTCAGTTTGTAAAAGAGATCGTCTTTGATTTTTCCGTTCTTAACTAGATCTTCGCCATCCCGTCGGCTCGCAGAGATCAGGCGCACCTCAATCGACTTAGCTTCCGAGTTTTGAATCGCGCGTAACAAACGCAACTGGCACGGAGGAGTAAGATCCGAGATTTCATCTAAAAAAATAGTCCCACCAGCGGCTTCAGCCAGATGCTCTTCGAAACGCTCTGCTTCAGTACAACTGGCTACAACAAATGGTTTATCACGATGAGGACTATTGTAATGAATCGTGCGCGCGGCAAGCTCTTTTCCGGTTCCACTTTCACCGGATATAAATACCGCGCTCTTACTAATCGCTGCACGTGCAAGAGTTTTGTAGGCCTCGATGATTTTTGGCGACTTACCGATCATGGTCGGTGTGTGCAGGTCTAAAGGTTTTCCTGAGCTTGAACCGCGAAGACTCGCTTTCATGCCTTCCCAGTGTTTAGCGGCTCGAGCGACAACAGACTTGAGCTCATTCATTTTAAATGGCTTACTGACGTAATCAAAAGCTCCGTCTTTGATGGCTTCGAGCGCACCTTCTAAACTTCCAAATCCGGTCATCAAAATGACCACCGAGTCGCGTGCATTTTCTTTGGCGTATCTCAAAACTTCAAAGCCATTGAGTTCCACCATGCGAACATCTGAAAGGATAATTGCGTAGTTTTGTTTTTTGAGGAGTGCGAGCGCTTCTTCACCACTTTGAGCAAGTTGTACTTGATAGCCTTCGCGATCAAGAACCTCTCCCACAAGTTTGCGCATGACCTCATCGTCATCAACTACTAAGATTTTCATGATGTCTGCACTGCTCTCCTACTTAAACGCCTCATTGATAAGGCAAACGGATGGTCACTCGAGTCCACTGAGCTTGTTTTGAATCGACTTCAAGAACTCCTCCATATTTATGGGCTAATTCCTGACAAATGGTCAAGCCAAGTCCTGTCCCCTCACCAGGCCTTTTAGTCGTGTAGAAAGGCTTAAGGACCTTTGCGAGGTCGGCTTTACCGATTCCCTCACCTGTATCAAATACCGCAATTACAGCCCATTCTCGACCTGCTATTTCGGTAACGCGAGTAGATAACTCCAAGATCTTCTGATCTTTGGGGTTCCTTTCCGCCTTATACTTCATACTATCGAGCGAATTGTTGACCAGATTAAGCAACATCTGCTCTAAATCAAGCGGTACGATCCGGATAGGCCCCATCGAACGATTAAAGTCGCGACGCACTTCAACATCAAGGGTCTCCGTTCGAGGACGCACGATCCTCAGTGTTTGCTCGATGACGTGCATTGGATCAACGAGCTGTTTTTGCGAAACTGGTTTCGCCGTACTCTGTAAAAAGCCCTTCACAATTTTCTCGATCTTATTGAGCTGACCTTCGACAATTTCAAAGCGTTCAGACAAGCGCGGAGTGGCTTGCACTTCTTCTTTCAAGAGCTGGAGATGACCTCCGATTGCATTGAGAGGTGTCCCTACTTCGTGAGCAAAGCTTGCCGTGAGCTGACCCATTGCTGCTAACTTTTCTGTATTCATGAGCTGACGTTCGGTTTCGTGCAACTGCGCACTCAACTGTAAGTTTTGATCTTCAGCAACGCGAAGCCTGCGATCATTCGAAATCGTCTTACGTAGAAAGTAACTCAGCACCAAAAACAAAAGCACCATACTAATCGCCGCAGCGAGAGCAGTTGTCGTCCATAAGATTCCAACCATCACGGCGACAAGTTTCAGCGATACATCGACATGTACAATTCCTAGAATTCTTCGAGTTGATTTTGGGTCCTTGGTCTTTCTGACAATCGGTACAAATATTTTCCAACCTGGTTCATCTAACTCATTAACAAAATATTCTGCCGAGGTGGTTTCGACCCACGGGATCGTGAGTGGAGCAGTTCCAGGTGGTTCCTCAACAGTCGATGCAACACGTTGTAACTCGACAGTGTCTCCCACTCTCGAAAAAACATCGATCCTTCGGATATGAGGACTCGTAT
>DBAE01000129.1:14842-15715 GCA_002291495.1 Bacteriovoracaceae bacterium UBA1018
CTGCTTCATTTGCTCTGCGAGCATCGGTTGCATGAGTTTATTTTCGGCCACGGTCACGATCAAAAACGTAGGCAAGATAACGCCCAAAAGGACCAAGCTAATCTTGGCTTGAAGATCGAGACGTCTGATTTTTGCGAACAATCCGCTACCGCGGGTTTCAATAAAACTAGGCATTTTGCTCAACTCTATACGACGTTTGCCCACTCTGAAACGTATAAAGTCGATGATAGAGCCCTTCTTGAGCCATGAGTTCTCCGTGAGTACCCTTCTCTGCCAGTCCGCCTTTATGGAGGACAATAATCAGGTCAGCATCCCTGACGGTAGCCAAGCGATGAGCAATAGAGATCAGTGTTCGGCCATCGGCTGCGTCTTCGAGAGCTCCCGTTAATTGCCGCTCGGAGTTTGAGTCCACGTTCGCGGTGGCTTCATCCAGGATCCAAATCTTTGGGCTACTGAGCATTGCCCGAGTAAAAGACAACATCTGCCTTTCCCCAACGGAGAGATTGGATCCGCGTTCGTCCAGATTTTGGTCGTGGTTTTTGACCCAATTCATCGTTCTCAGGAGCTGAGCTGTTTCAGGANNGAGTCAGATTGTCTTGCACGGATCCCGAAAACAAAAATACATCCTGTTGAACTAAACCTATTGCTGTTCGAAGAGATCGACGATCGTACTCACGGATATCTTTTCCATCGATCAGGATGCGACCTTTTTGTGGTGTATAAAATCTCATCAAAAGACTAATCAGCGTCGACTTACCCGCCCCAGTATGGCCGACCACCCCGACGTGCATGCCGGGTTTGATCTCGAGCGAAAAATCCTTGAGCACCCAAGTCGGTTCTGCGACATCACGGGTGTTTTGATCATAAGAGAAC
>DBAE01000129.1:15732-19247 GCA_002291495.1 Bacteriovoracaceae bacterium UBA1018
CCGAGCCGACGTCACGGTTTCACGGACGGGCATTTCGGTCTTCCAATCCATGATTGCAAATATGCGCTCAGCCGCTGTCATCCCAGATAAAAACACTGTCCACTTATCCACAATTTCGCGCATCGGCTGGAACATTGCCAAGACATAGCTAAAAAATGCGACCAGCACCCCTAGCTTAATCTCTCCACGATCAGTCATTGCGCCGCCAAACCAAATCACGAGCGCGATAGCGAGTCCCGAGCACCAGGTGATCGTTGGCTGAAAATAAGCAAATACCCGAACCGATGAAATTTGAGCATCGGCCAAAGATTGATTAATGCGTGCGAATCTTCTTAAATGTTCGTCTTTGCGACTAAAGAGGTGAATCACCTTCATACCTAAGATATTTTCGGCCAAGAAAGNNAGAAAGCATTGACCATCGACAAACGAGATCGCGCATTTCGATACGCTTCACGAAGTCTGCGGCTAAAGCGAGCCGAAAAATAAAATAGAACAGGCAAGACACTCGCGGTGATCAAACCCAACTTAAAATTTAAAACGAAGAGCCAGGTGAGCGTTCCAATTACAATCAAGATATTTCCAGCCATGGCGACAAACCCGCCTGAAAACATCTCGGCCATCGAAGAAATATCATTGGTCACCCGAGTGACAAGTCGACCCACTGGATTTTGATCAAAAGTAGAGACAGGTAGTGCATTGAGATGAGAAAAGACTGCGAGCCTCAAATCCTGCATCACACGCTGACCGAGCTTATCAAAGATGTAAGCTTGGGCAATCAACGCTGATACTCGTACGCAAACTACAAACAGATAGAGCACAACCAGTTGTTTCAGGAGATAGCCCTTTTTTGGAACGATCGCTTCATCGATCGCATAACCAAAAAGTCTTGGCTCCGATAGAGCAGCCGCTGTTCCGAGCAAAATTAAAGATGCACCTAAAACAAAAAGTTTTTTGTGACGAAAGACGTAGCCTAGGAGTCGACGGAAAGTCGCCCAACTAAATCTTTGGTCCATGACTTGATCAGTTTCTCTTAATGCTTGTGACATTAAACGAGTACCCTCTCTTCTTGAGCAGGCGCTTCTTCATACTTCTCAATAAAGCGCTCTAGGTCCTCTTGCATTCGTTGCTGTTCATGAAACCGGTAATAGGTACCAGAACGCGTACTGATCAATTGATGATGTGTACCCATCGCCTCAATACATCCATCTGAGAGGACAATAATTTTATTAGCCTCTTGAACGGTTGAAATCCGATGTGCAGCGATGATTTCTGTATTTCTACCTGGCCTACTTCGGAGTGAGCTTAAGATCTGTTCTTCCGTTTTGACATCCACAGATGACAAGGCGTCATCGAGGACCAGAATACTAGGTTGCTTAGCCAAAGCACGCGCTAAAGTTAAGCGCTGCTTCTGCCCCCCCGATACATTTACACCACGCTCACCGAGTCGAGTCTCATAGGAGTTTGTGAACGCTTTGACTTCATCCTGCATGGCGGAGAGCTTCATTGCTTCCATGACGGTATGATACTTTTGCTCAGACGAGGCCATCCCGTGCAGACCTAATGCAACATTTTCAAACACAGTATCGCTAAACAGAAAGAGCTCTTGCCCGACGTACCCGATCTGGCGACGTAGCTCCTCCAAGGGCCAATGATTAATGTCGATCCCGTCGATTCGGATCATACCGTCGGCGATCGGATAGAGCCGTGGCAATAGAGACAGGAACGTAGTTTTTCCAGAACCAATTGATCCTACTATCGCAATACGTTCGCCCGGCTCGATGTTAAATGTTAGGTCTTTGAGTACTTTTTGCTCGCCAAACTGAAAGTTCAGATTTTTAACTTCGATCCGTCCTTGAGTTCTCCAGGCAATTCCCAGTTGTTTTGAATAATCCTCGGGCAGTTGTGGATTAGAACTTTCCTCAATGCTCGGGCGAGTTCTTAAAATCTCTTTCATACGTTCTGAACTCGCAATTGCTCTTTGGTAATGAGTAATCGATAGACCGATTGCGGTCATGGGCCAAACCATCTTTTGAATGTATCGCTGAAATGCGACGAAGGTCCCCAAACTAATCGCTCCGTCCATGAGGCTAAAACCACCGACCCAGAGAAGCAAAACCATTCCTAAGCTCATCACAAGATCAAGGGTTGGCCCAAATGCGCTTTGAACCTGGGACAGGCTCATGTTGAGCGCAATGTATTTTTCACCCAGCTCTCGGAATCGTCTGAGCTGCACATCTTCGCGCGCAAAAGATTTAACGACACGAACTCCGTTTAAGTTCTCTTGCGCCATCGCAGCCAATTTTGAAAACTGACCTTGTACTGCCTGAAATCGTCGATGAATCTCTTTTTCATTTTTCATGACGAACCACGGGATGAGTGGCATCGGCGCAAACGCAAGCAAGGCCATCGTAGGAGAGAGATAAATCATCGCAATCGGAACAGTCGCGATATAAAAGAGCGCATCAGCAAAAGTCAGTAGTCCAGCACCAATCGCCATACGGACCGCGTCGACATCATTGGTCGCTAGTGACATCAAATCACCGACTCGATTTTTGTCAAAGAACGAGGACGACAATCCAAACAGGTGATCAGTAAAACGAAAGCGCAAGTCTCTCCCAGAGAGCATGCTTGAACGAATCAAGTACATGCGCCATGCATATCGGCAAACTCCCTGAATAGTAGCATTAGCCAGATAAGCACCGGCTAGATAGAGCAGTAATTGTCTTGGGCGATTTTCGACAAGAACATCGACAGCGTCTTTCAAAAGGATCGGTGGAAGAAGTTCCAAGAGGTCGACAATCGCTAAAGCGAGGAGTCCGACAATCACTAATTTTTTGTAGCGCTTAACGTAGAAACGAATGATGGAACTATCTTCTAGGAATTGTTCCCACCTAGTGCGGATTTTTCTCGATGACGACGAATTATACTGAGGCATTGATTGAAGTCCTCGGGCGGCGTGCTGTCGACCGAGATTAAAAGCTTAGAGATCGGGNNGAGACGAACTGCGCTTCGACGATCACCATAAGTCGCATCGCCCAAGATCGACATCCCATCGCCTGATAGATGCACACGGATTTGATGAGTGCGACCCGTCTTAGGACGTGCCTCAACCCACCATCCTGTCGGGTGGGACTCAAGGAGCTTAAACTCAGTATGAGCAAAATCCCCACCTGAACGGACCGCCTGCATTTTGGCGCTCTTGCCTTTGTCCTTAGCCAGGTAATTTTTAATCTCCCATTGTGGATTTGAGAGACGGCGCTCGGCCTGGCTCGCTTCAGGTACTTGAGTTAAACAGTGGTATGTTTTGACCGCTAGATGTTTAGAAAAAAGCTCAGCTACTCCTGCGTTGGCTTCTACTTTCTTTGTGAATAAAACCACTCCCGACGTATCTCGGTCCAGTCGATGATGGAGCCCGACGTAAGGCTCTGGCTCGTTGCTACGCTTTTTAAGAAATCTCTTCACCGCGGCAAAGAGATTATCTCGTGCCTCATCCAAAGTGGGTTGGGTAGGTAAAC
>DBAE01000205.1 GCA_002291495.1 Bacteriovoracaceae bacterium UBA1018
CGAGTGATGAGTTTATCGCCTTTAAGCTCATCTTGATTCTTTTCTTTCCTATCGCTGGCGGAGCGTTAAAAGCGGGTGGGTTCTTAGATGTTTCGGCCATCTACATCTTTCTCTCAGCAATCGCTGGGTGGTTCTATCCAGATATCTGGGTCAATGGACTTATCAAAAAACGCCAGGACCAGATCCTGAGATCCATGCCCTTTATTGTCGATCTGCTCGCACTTTCAACTGAGGCGGGACTGGACTTTGTTGGTGCTATTGGAAAAGTAGTCGAAAAAGCTAAGCCAAGTCCGCTTGTCGAAGAATTTTCGCAACTTCTGAAGGAGATAAAAGTCGGTGCCTCCCGGGCCGAAGCCCTCCGAGAAATGGGTTTCGGTATCGGCATGACTGAAGTGAACTCCTTCGTCGCTATATTGATTTCTGCTGATCAGATGGGTGCATCCATTGGAAAGATCCTCAGACAACAGTCTGAGCAGATCCGTGTAGAAAGAATGCTGCGCGCCGAAAAAGCAGGAGCGGCGGCAGCTTCAAAGGTACTATTACCATTGGTATTATTCATTTTGCCCGCTGTCATGCTCATGGTCTTCGGACCCTTCGTTTTAGGCATGATCTATCCTAATGGCGGTTGAATCTTCTGCCTAATCCCGTGTAGTACTGTAGGACATGTCAGCAAAATCTTACGTTATTGGGCAACGCTGGGTCAGCGAAGCAGAACCAGAATTAGGTCTTGGCGTCGTAACAGAAGCCAGTGGACAAAGAATTACCGTAAAATTTCCAGATACAAATCAGCAACGGATCTATGGGAAGCAGTCTGCACCGCTTAAGCGAAGTGCCTGGCAACCCGGAGACCATCTCAAGACGCAAACAGGATCAGTCTTCAAAATCGAGAAGATCGAAAATCGCGCAGGCTTGTACTGGTACTTTGGCGAGGGCCAAGAAGCCAGTGAGACAGATGTTACTCCTGTAGAGAAGAAACAAGGTCCAGAAGGGCGTCTAGCAGCTGGGCACTTTGATGCTGCTCAAGCTTTCGAGATGAGAAAGGGTACCCTTGAGAACTGGAGTGAAAGTCTTAAGTCATCTGTACGTGGCTTGCTCGGTCCAAGAGTCGAATGGATCCCACATCAAATCCATGTGGTTTCGGAAGTATCCTCCCGCGCATTACCCCGCGTACTCCTTGCCGACGAAGTTGGACTTGGAAAAACAATTGAAGCAGGTTGGATCGCTCACCAGCTTTTGGTGACATCACGAATCTCACGCGTTTTGNNGACCATGATCAATCAGTGGTTTGTCGAAATGCTGAGACGTTTTAATTTTTCGTTTTACGTGCCCGAATCGCAGCTGGATGCGGATCATGACTTGGATGAAGCAGGGGATAAGATTGCCGAGGACATCGGAAACCACGAACGGATCATTCTCAGCCTAGAGACCTTTGCTCATGAGTCGGTTTGTTCAGCACTGCTTGATGCACAATGGGATCTAATAATTGTCGATGAAGCGCACCATGTCCGGTGGTCTCCAGAGGACCCAAGTTACGAATACCAAGTCTTAGAAAAGCTGAGTGAGATTGCGCCAGGATTACTCTTGTTAACGGCAACTCCTGAGCAACTTGGAGTTGAAGGCCACTACGCAAGATTGCATCTTCTGGATCCTGAGCGCTTCTCGAGCCTTGATCTATTTTTGGTCGAACACGATCAATATGTCGAAGTGGTGCAACTCGCTGAAGCTCTTTTGAGTGAAGAAAAACTTTCTAAAAAAGACGCCTCAGAAATTAAAAAGCTGCTTTCGGATCGTTCTCTAGATGAAGCTCTAGAAAAGATTGATGTGAAGGAGAATCGAGAACGAGTACTTCGCAGTTTGATCGACTACTACGGTACAGGTCGTGTGTACTTCAGAAACTCGAGACGAGTAGTTGAGTCTGAGTCCTATTCCTTTCCAAAAAGATCCCTGAAGTCTTACGAGCTCAACGCACCGGCGAGCTCCCGCGAGGGGCGTTTGAGATGGTTGAAAGATCTACTAGATAGTAATCCTGCTGAAAAATTCTTGCTCCTCTGTTCGTCACGCAAAGAAGTCGAAAAAATTGAAAAAGAGTTTCGACTGATTTCGACCATACCGGTAGCGACTTTTCATGAGGGGCAAAATATCTTGGTGCGAGATCGAAATGCCGCTTACTTCGCTGAGGCGAGCGGCGCACGTATGCTTCTTTCCTCTGAGATCGGAAGCGAAGGTCGTAATTTCCAGTTTGCTCGCCATTTGATCATGTGGGATCTGCCGCATAGCCCAGATCTCCTGGAGCAAAGAATTGGACGTCTAGACCGTATCGGACAGCAAAAAGAATTTTATATCCATGTTCCCTATGTCGCAGGTTCTGAAGAAGAGCGTCTGTTTCGATGGTATAATGAAGTGTTCGAAGCATTTAACCAACTTCCTCAAGGTGCAGGAGTGGTGCATGCACATTTTTGGCAAAAGCTCGAAAAGTACGTCACAGGACAGTCTAAGGCGGCTGGCAGATTTGAAGATCTGCTGAAAGATGCGCGAGCTCATTACCTAGATACGCGTAAGCAGTTGGAGCAGGGACGAGACCGGTTAGTGGAGCTCAATTCCTACGATGCAAAGTCCGCTCAGCTCAAAATGAAGGAGCTTTCTGAGCAAGAGCGTTCTGAAGCGCTTAAAAATTACATGCAGGGAGTCTTTAACTGGGTAGGAGTGCATGAAGAAGACCTCGATGCAGACTCTTATTTTGTGGAACCAGGAGACGCGATGTTTATCCCTGTATTTCCGGGGCTGCCCGATCAGGGGATGAGGGTAACTTATCGCCGGAAGAAGGCGCTTGAGCGCGAGGATCTTACGTTACTCAGCTGGGATCATCCAATGGTCAGACAAGTGATGGAGGCACTTTTGGGACAAGAGTTTGGAAGCGCAAGCCTATCGCGGTGGAAGTCTCCGCAATCGCTCGCTCTCACGGAGCTTTATTTCGTATTTCAGTGTTCTGTAGATAGCAAATGGTACGCAGATCAGTTTTTCCCACCCAAAGTGATTCGAGTCGTTTTGGATCACACCGGGAAAGTTGTCACACCGAATTGGACGAGCGAAGCATTGTCTCGAGAGTGTAGTCCATTGAAAGTACGTCCAGACGACTGGAAAAACCATCCGGTGCGAGGACAGCTCGAAAACCTGGTTAAGCAGGGTTCAAAGCAAATTGAAGCTGAAATTAAGCAGTATAGGGATCGTGCACTTTCGGACATGCGTGAGACGATCGATGGCGAGATCACGCGCCTTCGATCGCTGACGGAAAAGAACGGACTCGTCAGTCAAGATGAGCTTGCTTGGTGGCAGGAACGACGCAAGGTGCTTGAGAAGGCATATCAACAGGGCGAAGTGAGATTGGATGCTCTGAGGGTGGTGTTTTAGGCTGTCTATTTTCTGGTCAGTGCGAATATTCCTATTCAGCAGCGTTAACCATCAATCGAGATGACCTGAGTTAATGCATTGATTTTCCAAACAATTATTATTTAAAAAAATCTTTAGAACGGCACTTTCCTTGCTCTTTATAAGTCTTGAGAGAAGAGAGGGTGAAGTAATGACAAAAGGTATATTTAAGTTTTTATCGATAGGTGTCGTGTTTTTAGCTTTCAGTGGAGCTCAGGTTGCTCAAGCAGACGATAATGACGTCTGTTATGCGCAGATGTCTCAGATGGCAAAAAAGACAGAAGAGTTAGAAAAGAATAAGGCAATTAAAGTTGCAGCAATGTATGCCGGTTCAGTGGGGGGGATATTAGTTTCCTATATTTCTAGGGTTCAATGGCAAGCACTTGAGATAGACCTTGCAGCTACTCGAGGACCGGGCGGATTAGCCAGTTACCGAAACGCTCTCAATGACATCGAAAATGTTCTCTATAAAGCGAGTCGAAATTATCCTCTTACTGAGGCAGAAATATCTGCGCGCACGGAGACATTGACTAGAATTACAGACCAAAATCTAGCCACAAAACTAAAAAACGGCCGAGAAATTCTAGATTTCGAGATGGTTGAAGTTAAAAAAGCGAGCCGTGCTGCAAGTTTAAGAGCATCGAGATTGGCTAAAAGAGCATCTGCTGCAAGCAAATGGAAGACCATCACAAGAGTCTCCGCAGCAACGACAGCTGTATTTTGGGCTTGGATCCTCTGGGATATGTTTTCTTCCGGATCTCAGCCAGATCATGTTCACGTCGCCAATAATCCTTTGATGCTCTTTGCTATGGATCCAGAGGAGGCTTGTAAAGAGATCAAAAAACATCCTGCTACCGTAGGTAAAGCTGTTCAGACATTTATCAATGGTTCGCACAATCTCTACATTTCGCTTTATAACGAGATGGTTTCTGATGCTCGCACGACCGTAAATGAATTAAAAATTTTAGAATCGGGTGTCAAGGCCGCATCTGATGCGACCCGTGTTTCGATTCCCTCATTAGTTGGTGTGATCAAGTAAAGTCGACAAAATAGTGACACCGCTCTTTCCTAGTTCTAGTGTGAAAGCGGCGTCACTTTATTGTCTCTTATTCAAAGTGATACAAATTCACCTTAAATAACAACTATTTAAATTTCTGCTATAATAGACAGTAATGGTGGAAATAAATCCGCAGTGGATCAGAGTCGAATCCCTAAAAAATCAAGCGCTTATTGCCGATAGGTGCCTTGTGGCAGAACGTTTTTTTACGCGCCTCAGAGGATTGATTGGGAAAACTGGACTTGCATCGGGAGAAGGAATGTTCTTTCCGCGGTGTAATGACATTCACATGTGGTTTATGCGATTCCCAATTGATGTAGTTTTTCTTCGTAAAAACGAGAGTTTTTCAAACGAAGGAAAATATCTAGTTTCATCGGTTCACGAAAACGTGAAACCTTGGAGACTTCTTCCTCTGATGGATTGGCGCGGTTCAGAAGCGCTCGAGCTTCCGATTGGTACGATCGCGAAGCATGCCATTCAAGCAGGGGACGAGATATGTATAAGCTGACCATTGTGTCAGGACCAAGAGGAGTAACGCCTAGACCCGGCTCAACCTATCGGTTTGAGGGTGGGGCGATTTCTATTGGTCGTATGTCTGAAAATGGCGTAGTGCTCCAGTTTTCAAACGTCTCTAAAAAACACTGCACACTCGTTGTCAACAACGGCCAAGTAGTGATGAAGGACGAAGGGAGTTCAAACGGAACATTCGTCAATGGCGTTCCTGCTAAAAATCGAGTGATTAAACCCGGCGATCGCATTGGTGTTGGCGATTTCATTTTGGAGCTTAGCCAAAGCGCAGAAGCTCGAGCAGCTTCAAAACCACTCAATAATTTAGTGGCGCTTCCTGGGGTCGATCTCAACGGTATCAATGCATCTGGCGGAGCTTCATTGCTAGGAACTCCTGGCGCAAGTGAAGTGCCCAATGCAATGCCCCAAGATCTCAAGGGTAAGGTCATTTGGTTCTTTGAAGAACGGATCATGCCGTACTTCTACAATTTAAACCTCAAACACGAGTGGAAAATTATTGGCATCGGATTACTCTCGGCGTTTGTTGTCGCAAACTTATTTATCAGCGTGCAGCCTCTGACTGTTTCAGGTCGACAAGCGGTGATCAAAGAAGTGATGCGACGTGCACGGCTTATCGCCCAACAAATCGTTGAAAAAAATACAGCTGCTCTCGCTGCTAAAATGGAAACCAAAACCGAGATTGGAAGTCTTGAGAAAGAGCAGGGGGTAAATGTAGCTTATCTGACTGATCTCGAGAGCCGCATTCTTGCCCCTGCTTCTAGGCTTGGGCAGTACTTCACTGAGGGGCCAGAAGCGGTTTATGCTCGACAAGCCAAAAAAGAGTTTGCAGCAGGACGAGAAACTGGATTTGTGAAAGAGCTCAACGACACTACGGTAGTGGCAGTAGAACCAGTTAAGATCTTACACCCGCAGCTTGGCAAAAATGTCGTGGTTGGGATGGCGATTGTGTCGATCGATACGACACTTTCTACTTTGAGTTTTGCTGATCACGGTGTGATCTACTCAGAAACTATTATTTTGACCGGTCTTTTAGGCGCATTGCTCTTTTTGATTCTTTATCGCTTAACACTTAAGCCCTTCCAGGTCTTAAACGACGATATCGACAAAGTCCTCAAGGGTGACGAAACTCAAATCAGCAGACAATACAAATTTGAAGAACTCGACCCACTCTGGGATATCGTCGATTCTGCACTCAAGCGAGTTGTAAATAGCGGTGATGCCAACTCAGGCGGACTCAGTCAGTCCTCCTTAGGTGCGCAAGAACTATTACCTCCATTCCAAATGTTAGGCGACGCCGCCCATATCGGACTTGTCGTATGTGACGAGTATAGAAAGATCACGTATCTCAGTCCGACATTTGAAGAGATGAGTGGCATCAGATCAGATAATGCTTTAGGGCAGGATCTCGCTTCTGTCGCTCGTGATCAGGCGTTTGGTGACTTCAGTAATGACTTATTTTCGCGTGTATTTTCGGGTGGAGATGCAGTCAGCGAAGATTTCGAGTTTTCAGGAATCACTTACAAAATGTATGCAGCCGCAGTTGGCATGAGTGGGTCATCCCCTAAACTCTATGTGCTAGCTGCGATGAAAGCGGAGGGATAGTAAAAATCGTTTATGGGTAATGCCGTTAAGTTCAGAGAAACAAAAGTTCCCCGCCAACCAGGCGAGCAGGCAAGGCTGAAAGTAGTTCAAGGCCCTGACCTCGGTTCTACTTTTGTCTTCACGGGATCACGAGTGACGATTGGACGAGGCGACGATAACGACGTAATCCTTTCAGATTTGAAAGCGAGTCGTAAACATCTCGAGATATTCTTGAAACAAAGTTCAGGTGAGTGGCTCGCAAGAGATCTCGGTAGCGCCAACGGATTTTTTTACAATGGTCAGCCTTTCAGAGAGAGCATCCTTAAGTCAGGTAGCTCAATTACTCTAGGTGAGACGACCGTCGAGTTTGTGCCAGCAGCGGTAGGCACTACTTTTTTAGCAGCGCCTCCAAAAAGTATGGCGCAGATCAAATCCGATCAGCAAGCATTTGCAGTAGAGCAAAAG
>DBAE01000108.1 GCA_002291495.1 Bacteriovoracaceae bacterium UBA1018
GGTATGGGGAGAGAAAGATGAGGCCGTATGTGGAATAGAGAGGCCTGCACAGCCACACGCCGTCTCCGGTTTTCTTAGGCATGTAAGGGGAGTCCAACGCAAGGCCGGACGGCACCAATAGGCAACTGAAAAAGTATTGTAATGGTGCGTTATTTACGGTAGGCATTGCGGCCATGAGAACATCATTATTTTTACTTCTGAGTTTATCTTTAACCCTCGCCACTTCAGCTTGGAGTACCACCGAGTTCGCAGATGTCGACACTTCGGGTGAAAAACCGAAGGCATTTTCGGTTCTTGCTCCAGCCCATAGTTCTGGCACCAATGAGTGGTCTAATAAAGGTTTTGATCAAAAAATCATTCTTCATTGGAATCAGGAAAAAAAGGTTACTAAAGTGGATCTGATTAACTGGATCGACGGTCGGGACTATTCAGTAATTCCACGTTACAGTGCGGACAAAACCGTGATTGAACTCTATTTCTCATCTGAATTAACTCCTATTTATTTGCGAGTTTATGAAGGTAAAGAAGGCCGCGAACTTTCTTATGGCCCTCATGCAGCTTTTCCACGCGGTGATCTGAGAACTTTGAAGGCAGCCGGAAGCCAAATTTCGAAACCAGAATCGAAATCTGAATCTGCGACAAAAGAGCAGCCGCGAACTAAACCAAAAACTGAAACGAAACCTCAAACCAAGTCTCCAGCAAAGACATCTGGTTCAGTGAAGAGTAAAACCACCAAACCTGCTTCTCAAAAACAAAAGAAGTAAGCTTTAAAACTAGCGTAATCGCTCAATCCCCTGGATACTCTATGTATTCGGAGGATTGAGCATGACGTTAGGTTTCGCTTCGCTGGCCATTGCAGTACTGACCATAACTCCTGTCCATGCAGCTGATCATCATTCGCTGAATCATTCTCCGGGGCACTCACCTGAGCACTCACCTGAGCATTCAAAGAGTCACTCGATTCATAATCCTGTTCCAGCCAATCGATCTCAGTCCAAAACCTTAGACCGTGGATCCGAAGTTCGTGTTTACAATTTAAAAGGCAAAGCTTGGCTTAAGAAGGGCGGAAATAAACTACCGCTCAAAGTCGGACAGATTCTCACTACGGGTGATCTCATATCCAGTGATGCAGGAGCCAAACTTCAACTCACGATTGGTCGAGATGTAGCAAGTTACATGGAAGATGAGGGGCAAGCGAAGTTCGAACTCGTCGATGGGAAAGATTGGGTAGTAACTCTGGATCAAGG
Organism: Bacteriovoracaceae bacterium UBA1018; assembly: GCA_002291495.1. GTDB lineage: Bacteria > Bdellovibrionota > UBA1018 > UBA1018 > UBA1018 > UBA1018. Next base: position 1,248 of record DBAE01000108.1, read on the forward strand.
CTCGATCCTCTCAGTCGTGAAAAATCCGGAAAAGAGACCGGAACATTTTCGTATTCGTACAAAATCGGCAACCATGGGAGTTCGCGGAACCATCTTTTACGTGAAGAGTATGCCTAAGCATCCGCTATTTCTATGTACCTGTTATGGGAAAGTAGCGGTGACTTCTAAAGAAGGAACATTTGAGTTAAACGGTGATAGACATAATATCCCTAAAGAGATTTTAGAAGATTCAGGCAAAGTCACCGAAGCAAAAATCAAACACGAACACTTCGATAAAGACGCTGGTGATTTACAAAAGGTTCTCGAGTCTATTTAATCAAAATTAATCAAAATCCTACTCGCACTGCTCGACCTTAAAACCCTGACTTAGATCTACTTACGCTACCCACACGGTCTTTGTATGGGTGAAAGATCGGATTCCAGGAATTCCGAGTTCACGACCGTAACCAGAGCTCTTAATTCCACCAAATGGAACGCGTGGGTCTGAGGCAACTAAAGCGTTAATAAAAACCTGACCAGCTTCGATTTGTTCAATAAATTGTTTTTGTTCTGCCTCATTTTTTGTCCAAACACTTGAACCCAGTCCGAACTGTGTATCATTAGCAATACGGATGGCATCTTCAGTCGATTGAGCTTGAAACAATGTCGCCACTGGACCGAAAGTTTCTTCGCGGTAGGCAGGGGACTTCATAGGAACATTGCTTAAGACAGTAGGGGCATAGAAATAGCCTGGACCCGAGATAGCATTTCCTCCAGTTAATAGTTCTGCACCAAGCTCTAGGGTTTTCTGAACCTGAGTGTGAAGTTCATCTCGGATGGTAGCGGTGGCGAGTGGTCCAATTTGAGTCTTTTCGTCCATAGGATCCCCGACGATCAAGTCACGCATCTTACCTACGAAAAGGCGGCTAAATTCTGGATAAATATCTTTGTGTACGATGAATCGTTTTCCTGCGATACATGACTGGCCATTGCTGATAGTTCTCGCTTTGACTGCAGCCTCAACAGCTTGATCGAGATCAGCTGATGGCATGACGATAAAAGCATCACTACCACCTAATTCTAAAACGGTAGGCTTAATGACTGATCCGGCGGTTGAAGCTACTTGGCTTCCGGCATGTTCGCTACCGGTGAGGGTGGCTGCTTTAATCGCAGGATTTTTTAGAATACCTTCCACCTCTTTTGAACCTACAAGCAAAGACTGAAAGACTCCCTCGGGAAATCCGGCTTCTCGAAAAATTTCTTCGATGAGAATTGAGCACTGAGGAACATTGGATGAATGTTTAAGAAGCATCGTGTTGCCGGCCATTAGAATAGGTGCAGCACATCGAAAGACCTGCCAAAACGGAAAATTCCAGGGCATGACC
>DBAE01000213.1:0-2839 GCA_002291495.1 Bacteriovoracaceae bacterium UBA1018
TTCGCCGTAAACTCTAAATCTCTTCTTAATTCCATCTGGGGAGGTAACCGTAATAACTTTAGACCCGCCCTCAACAAATGTGTAGTCGGCGGTAAAAGAGTCTTCCCACTCAGCGTAAAACTTGGCTGCTTCCTTGTGGTCGAAGGCTTCTATTTCATGACCTTCCTCTCCTACATAGTAACTGGTGATTAAAAATTTCATAGACTCACCTTTCTTTCGGTGGGGGTTTTGTACGTATCGGCGACATGTCCACTAAACATGTCGATGTTTTTAAGTTTCAGCGACATGTTACTCTTTCTCGTTGGGGTTTTTTGGCGTTATCATCAATCCTTGCCATCCATGTACTCAACTGTTGCAGCTTGAGAGACCGCATCCATTGCACGAATGACAAACTCTCGAAGTGCATGAATCTCCCAAGGTTGAATCTTAGTCAGGGCGTTTGCGTAATCACTGCCTTCGTGCGGTAGTTCAAACAGAGGCTTTTGCAGGGTCATCTCAAGTCCTCTGAAATACAGATATGCGTTTTCGTCTTTAGGCATCACTCACTATCTTTCCGTTATCTCTCTGAAACAAAACTTTTTTGTTACTCACTTGAAACAAATCCTTACTTCCTAGATTCTACAAATTGCGAATGACTCACTCTAATGTGTCTGCAATATCAAGGTCTTACTTATTAGAGTTTATTAGAGTCTCCATCACTCACTCTCTTTCTCACNNGATCGAAATTATCACACTTACCGTAGACCATCTTCTTCTGGCCATTTCCGAGCATTTTAATGATCTCTCTCTTAGCTTCGTCAGGAGATAAGTATCGCCCACTACTATCTGTAAAGACGTTTTTATAATCCTTCTTTTTCCAATTCATCAAGGCGCCTTCTAAGCTAAGGGATAAATGTATATGTTTAATAGTCATCACTTACTCTCTTTCTCTCCTGTACTGAAACAGGGATTGTTTAAACTCAAATGCCTTCGGGTAAACCGAAACTCCATGATCTCTCACCATGTCCCAGTGAAACCGAATCGCGCTATTCACCNNGCTATTCACCACTTGAATCAGATGCACGTTTTCTTTTTCCACCGCGATCACGTGGTTCTCAAGACGCGCGCACTTCGCTTCAAGCTCTGCAATCCGTTGCATGAGTTCTTTTGATTTCATTTCGTCTAAAATCCTCTCCAAAATTTCTTACGGCCCTTCACGTAGGAAACACGCTCCAAGTCTTTAAGCTTTTGAGCAAGGCAACTCGCATGGGGACATCGTTTCTCTTTGGCTACCGAGTGCACGTAGGAAATCAGAACCCCGATTCCAAATCCGATTGTCACTGCTAAAACCGTCATGACTCGTNNGATTTAAGATCGCCTGAGGGATCTCGTTTGCTCGGCCTTCGGCAAGGAGTCTTTCAGAGAGTTCATAAAATTCTATCTGCGACTCTCTCGCTCCTGCTTTGTATCCCTTGAAAAAGGATTCAAACTGAATATGTCGCCCACCTAATCGACTCGCTCTTTGCGCTTTTTTATCGAGTTTGTTGAACATAATTTTCTTTTCTCCCTCAATCTTCCACACCATGATTCCTAGGATCCTTCCCTTGTTTCTATTCCGCGTCGGTTTGGAATAATCTCTTCATCGAGTTTGATATTGTCGTAACTGCCTTTGTAGATTCTGAGTCTTCCGGGCCCGTAAAACGCCCAGAGTTTTTTGATGATCGGCCATCGATCGTTTTCAAAACCTTTGCTTTCACACCAAACGTGTTCGCCAAGCGCACGATCAAAGATGCGATAATCAGCGATGTATTTGATTCTTGCTTCAGAGAGGTAGATCGTGTCTTGAACTTGTTCGACGGTGATCAATCCGGCCTTTTCTTCAAGGAGGAGTTGTCCGTGCAATCCAGCTTCGAGTTTTGAGGCATAAGAGTAGCCAGCGGTTTTGACTCGAGTGTAGTTCTTTAGCCGAGCTTCTTTATTGCCTTTGAGAAGCGCCTTGTTTTGTTTTTGTTTCGCTTTCCAATCGATCATGGAAGCTCCGATCGTTCGACGTAGGAGACTACCTCGCGCTCTTGGCGTTCGAACCTTGGATAGGAGCTTGGTTTCTTATCTCCCTGCATGCAGTAACATCGATAGGTCCACTCATAGGAATCTTGATCGATTTTAAAAACGTAACCGGTGCCATCGCATTGTGAACAAGCTCGATCGATATTGGCTAACTTTGCTAATCCGAATTTAAAGTGATTGAACGTCTCATCTGTCACATCGCCTTTCATGCGATCCTGGATAGTGGCGCACATGGATTGAATCTGTTCATGATCAAAGAGCGCCTTCATCGCGCGAATGGATTCTTGTTGATCCTTGGCCTTCTGGAATTGATAAGTCTTCTCCCGCTCAAAACTAATCTCGCGGCGAAACTCTTCCATCAGGGGNNCGGCATTCGCCTAGAAGCTTATCGACGCATCGTTCCCAGAATCTTGCATCGAAGTCTTTCACTTCCCTCCAAATGAGTTCACAACGCACCTGAGTGTAAGTCGCTTTGCCGAACTGACCGATTAACCGATTCATGTGGTTTTGGAATTCTGCGAGGTTCATCCGAACTTACTCCAGTCGATATGGGAGTCTGGTTTCGCCTCAGTCGAGGTACCCGTCTCAGGATCGGTCCAATCCCGCCACTCGTGGGCGAAGGTTGAAAAAAGTTTGATGAAGCCACGTTGGGGGTCTGGTGAGTTTTTGTATCGCTCTATGGCGCCAAGGAGGGCCTCATACTCTTCGGGGGAATGGACATCCCTTGCCAGCTTCTGCAGGCCTTTGGCTTTGCCTTGCTTGCGAGGATAAAGTTGATAAGCTTTCTCAAGAT
>DBAE01000213.1:2908-5019 GCA_002291495.1 Bacteriovoracaceae bacterium UBA1018
TGTCCACGATCGGAATTGTTAGGTTGATCTTCGCTCGTTTTTCGTTCGACATCTTCGTCACTTAACGCACTCGAGTCTTGCTCTTCGGTGTCCACATGTGACTCCGTGTCAAGGATAGTGCGGTGTCCACGAAACGAAACGTCAGTGTCCACGCAGTGTCCACGAACTTCGGGTTCATCGAAGTCAGCTTTCTGATAAACGTCCCAATTTCGTATAGTTACAATGGTTCCGCGTTTACTAGCGGTGACGACAACTCGATTTGTCTCTTCCAGGTAATGAAGCCATTTGTTGATCGCTGAACGTGAACAACCCCATGAATCAGCTAATGCTGTAACACCCACAACCACTGATCCGGGTGGAAGAATCTTTTGCTTACCTTCCCAAAGGATCTTTCTTTCCTTCCAGGTTGCCAACACCAATAACCNNACCACAAAGCGAGCAGAAACGGGTTATCGATGAGATCTCCATCGACAACTGATCGATACAATTTAACCCAGCCGTTCGTAAATCTTGCCACTTCCCATTGTCCCCTAATCCCTTCCCGCTTCCTGCTCGTACTGCTCGCCCAAGTCCTATGGGCGGTTAAACACACACGCCCCTACTTTTGATTCCTAATGGCCTTAGCGATCACCTCAGCCGTCGTTCTTCCCTGGATGGCTTGGAGGTACGATGACTTCTGCGGATGAAGACGCCGCACCTGTTCATCGTATTGACGAGCGATCTCATCAGCGACGCAGGCCGACGCCTCGCGCTCGATGTTCACGCAACCAAAGCCATGGATTTTAATTCTGACAATGAGATCCTGAATGGTCTCGTTAGGTAAATTGAAACGTCTGAGTGGAAAGATCACCTCTTCAGGAGTCATTGCGCGCCTCCAAATATTTGAGATGCACACTCCAGCATCGCGCGCGTTCTTGACCGATGAAGTCACTTCGCAAAACTAACTTTCGACTCAGAACGTTGGTGCAGTTTTGGTGCAGGACACCCTCAAACACGCACGATTTACCTCGGAGCCGATGTACCCCTATTTTGAGTAGTTCTTTAAAGATTTCAAATAATTGGGAATCAATACGCGTTGTTGAAAGAATACGGTGAAAGGACTTAAAATCCTGGGATCCGAAAGGATCGTGCCGGTTCGACTCCGGCTCTAGGCACCAAATATTATTAGAGAATTTGTCTCGCATCACTTTTGTAATCCTCTCAAAATCGAGCTCAAACGGTGCAGTTTTGGTGCAGGACATTTACTTACCCTTCCGAATCGGAGTGAGATTTTCGCCTGTTTCAATGGCTCCAAAACCCAACCGATTCGCTTTTTCCACGAGGGGTTGAGCGCTGCGTCGAGTATACTTCTGGGTCACAAGCACGGTTGAGTGGCCAAGCATTCTTTGCACATCCTCTTTGCTAAAACCTGCTTCCTCAGCCAAGGTCGCAAAGGTCGAACGAAGCACATGAGGACCCAAATCCTTAATCCCCATCTCCTTGCGAATCACCTCAATCTGACGCCGAGCCCAGTAGGGGCTTCTAGGCAGTCCATTCTCCCGGTAGAAACAAAAGTCGTTTGGCTTCTTAAACGGTGTTACCCGCATGTGTTGAATGTAGGCATCTCGCACCTTAGGCATTAGAGGCACGACGATGCCCTCTCCGTTGCCTTTCGTGCGGCTGACGATCTCATGGGTTTCTTGTTCATAGATTCGAACAACGTTCAATTCCTGGTGAGCTAGATTGAAGTCTCGGTTTTGAAGGCCAAGCACCTCAGAGACGCGAAGCCCCTGATAGATCATGACGGTGACTAGAAAGCCCACCAAAGGGTCCTTCTCATAGGCCCGATCAATGAGCTCATTGGCTTGCTTAGAGTTAATTGGAGTCTTTCGTTTTGGACTTTCCTGAAGCAATGGGACTCGAGCAACTGGATTAGCAACTACCTTCTCATCCATAAACGCATCATGAAAGAGCGTATGCAGCAAAGCCCTGAGTCTATTTCGAGTAGCGCTTGAAAGCTTCTTTTCGGCCTGCACTTGATCCAAAACATCTTTTACGATCTTGGTTGTGATGTACGGCAATGGAAGCGATCCAAGCGGAACTAAAAGGTGATTTCTTAATCGGGATTCATC
>DBAE01000160.1 GCA_002291495.1 Bacteriovoracaceae bacterium UBA1018
ATCTTTCTGACTCAATCAATCCGTACGAGAGTTTTGTTAAAGCGGTCAAACTGAGAAATGCAGCTCAGAACGTCGCGATGAAATCATTAGCCGAGTATTGGATCGCGCATTCTCTCTATGATGCAAAGCAAATGCACTTAGCGGAGATCGCTTTCACTAATCTCTTTAGCCGGTTCACGGATAAGAAGGAACTCGGGATTCAAGTGGCTACCTTAGGCTGCTTGGTCAAGATTCATGAAAAGTATCCTTCTTTTAAATGGGACCTTCCAGTCCTTCAGAAGATGGCAAAAATTCAGACTCAGTATCTTCCGGGCCCACAAAAAGCAGTGGTTTGGAATGCAGCACTGATGGCGATGAGAGATCATGTCAGCCGATCGGACATCGAAACGGTTGCTCCAATCTTGTTTGGTATCTTAAAGGGCGGCGGAGTTTACGAAAGTTACGCTAAAGCTCTTTATAGCCAAAAGAAAAATGACTACGCAGCAGCAGTATTAGAAATGCGTAAAGTGATCGATGCTAAATCACGTCCAGAAGTGATTCAGCGTGAGTTTGATCTAGTGCTCCTCATGCATGCACGAAGTCTTTATACACTTCGTAAATACGAAGAAGCTGCTGAATACTTCCGTAAAGTACCTAAAGATTCAAACTATCTCACTCAAGCTCTGTCTGATCTATCGTGGTCTTTCTTGATGAGAAATAACTATCGTGAAGCGATTGGTACCTCTTACAACTTACAAAAGTCTTTGTTGAGTCGCGTATTCGTANNGCCGATGGTCATGGCAATCGCGCTCAATGAGGTCTGCCAATTTCCTCAAGCAATCCAAGCTGTGGCGTATTTCAGAAAAAGATATCGTGCACCTTATAAGTGGCTCTACGACTGGCAAGCAAAGCCAGAGAGCATCGATCTCTATCAAACTTTAGTGAAGCACTTAAAGGGCGAGAAAAACGTTCCTGATCCAATCGCTACCGAGTGGTTGAGATCCCCAGTCTTTATCGCTGGACAAGAAGAGATCAATCTTCTGAAAGACGAAAAGAACGTGATGCCAAAGTTAGTGAAACTCTCGTTCGCGGATCAAAAACAGTCGAAGAACCGAGCTGTTGAGGTTCAAAAAATTGCTAAAGAGCTTCAGGTCGCTACTGGAAAAGATCCAAAAGCCAAAGGTCCTAAGAAAGTTGATGCTTCTCGCAAAGAAGAGATCAATAAGCTCAGACAACAATTGGCCGAGTATCAAGCACGCTCACAAGCAAGTGTTCTTTGGGACAGCATGCTTCGTGGATTTCATCCAAAAATTCCAGCCATGGATCAAACCATGGTTCGAGTGGTCAACGAAGAACTCGCTCGTCTCAATAAGCGTATGATCAAGCAACTTCTGCAAGTTGCTGAAAACACCGAGTTGATTGAAATCGAAATTTTCGATGGCGCTTCAGAAGACATGGTTTGGAGAAATGCTAACTCTGACTATGCTGAGATCTCTAAGAAGTTTAAAGACGACGCCAAGAAGAACAACAAAGCCGTTTGGGAGTGGGGTAGCATGAACTTCCAAGACGACAATGGCGAGATCTGGGAAGACGAATTGGGCTGGTTCAGCGGTGATATCACCGACGAATGCTCCAATAAGAACAAGTACGTTCAGATCAAAGCAAAGCAGTAGAAGTCGTCCCGACATTTTGGTAGCGCATCTGCGTTAGTAAGGCCCGGTGGAAACACTGGGCCTTTTTCTTTTCTAACGAGGTACCCAGGTTTTTTGGTCTATTCGGAAAGTAGCCCGTTACAAGTCTCTGGCCCATAGAGAGTCTGGATAAAAACTAGCAGCGAGTTGCGAATGGATCGATAGTTCTCAAGGACATGCATGTCGCTTGCGCGAGATTGTCGATATTGATTCAGCTTTTCGAGATTAAAGAGCTGCTTATAGAGAGTCTGTGGATCTGGAGTTGGTCCGACTAGGATAACCAATTGATCGATCGCTTTTTCGCCATAGCGATCAACGAGTAGGCCTCGTTTCTGAATGTCGTTTTCAAAAAGTTTTTTCCCTTTTTCAGCGCTTAAGGTGTTTGCCTGATCTGACTTTAGCGAAGCAGCTGTTTGAATTTTTTGTCTCGGTTTTAGGTAACTTTCTGCTGCCGTTTGAGCCATCGCAAGAGCGTGATCTGCTGCTTCAGTTAACTGAGCAATCGAACGTTGATCCAGGTCAGAATAAGTTTCGATCTCAAATCTGAGTTCGCCAGCTACAATCTTGAGAGAAGCATGAACTTCAGCATTTCCCTGGAAGTTCAGATTTTTGAGGTCCTTGAAAAAAGTCTTTGTATAAATAGTTTCGATCTGACGTTCAAATTCAGGTGAAAATTTAGAGTGCCAATCGGCAAACTCGACCGAACCTTGTAGCTCCCAAAGAGGGCCCGCCTCGCTGAGGGAAGGAACGAATACTGAAGAAGACAATAGAATGAGGCTTAGAAAGCCTGTTTTTAATGCACGCGAAAATTTCATTTGTCGTGGAAATATGCCAATCGGCTTACAAAGTAAACTGAAATCCTCAACTAACGGTGCCTACTGCGCATTTAGGCATTTTCTAGGCTAAAACTTCGCTCCGCACTCTCCACCATACCCCGAATGCTGACTTGCCCCGTGTAATTACCGAACAAGATATGACCCGGTTTGGCACACCACGAACTCCGTGCAAGCTCCCAGGTCCTCATCAGATGTGCATCATAGCGAGGAATTGCACGCTTCCAGCGGAAGGTAGAGATATCGACCACACCTTCGCGTACCCCCAGCATGGTATTTAATTCGCTTCTCACGGCCTCCTGAATGACCTCATCTGATGCCTCAACCCAATCAGGGCGTGGGCTCCCTCCCATCAGCACGCTGAAAGAAGAGTAGCGGCGGTCATCACGCACGCGACCCTCAAACGAGCTCGAGTTAAACAGAATGCCCAAGCAATCACGAGTTTCTTCTTGGGCAACAAGCACTCCAACACCACGGACGGGGCGCCCCGAATCTTCAACCACCACGGTATTTGAAACAAGTGATGTGTAATGGACTTGAAACAGCGCCGCGCTCAGGTCAGGTTCGACCGAACGCAAAAGCTCAGACGCTTTGTAGGCAGGCACACAAATGACGAGGTTCTCTGGAGAACCTCGCTCCCGTAACCAGTCGCGCCCGTCGCACCCAAGTACGATCCGACTACCTGTCGTGTCTTGTAATCGTTCTCGAAGTCGTCGCTCCAATGCCTGGATGAGAGCACCCATACCGCCTTTGGGCGCGACCATTTTTTTGCGCTCTTTTTTTGGAGGATTTTCACCCTGAAGCGCGCCCGCTGTCCGCCCGCCGCCAAAAACCAATTTTCCAAAAAGACTCTTTCCTCGTGGCACAGATAGAGCGGGAAAGGCAGCTCGGAGACTGAGTTCTTCTGGCTCAACTGCATAGATGCCACGAACAAAAGGACTCACTAAGTAGCGTAGCGCCGCTGGGCCAAGGTGTCTTAGGGTCCAATCTGCTAAATTATATTCAGGACGTTCAGAATCCTCGTCAGCTCGAGCCCACAAAAATCTCNNCATCTCGCCAGATAAAGCGGGCACGCGAATCTGGCCGCACATCTAAGAGCTCTACTCCCAGGTCCTCGCACAAAAGTCGCATCGGATCGGTGAGAAGAAAAGAGTGAGCTGCAGCCTCAGCAATGCCATAGAGCGTAGACCGCGTCTCGATCAAGCCACCCAATCTCTCAGACGCTTCAACTAAGGTGACTTCAAAACCCGCCCGATCCAGGTAATAGGCCGAGATGAGTCCTGAAAAACCCCCTCCTAAAACCGTTACTTTTTTTTGAGAACGGTCCACTTTGCCTAACATATGATCTAGATCGTTTTGCTAAAGAGCTGNNCATGCAGATGTTGCGTAAAAAAGGTCGACCGTTTTCGGTAACGAGACATTTTTTTCCACTGAGCTCAATCAGCCCATCACGCGCGAGTTCTTCGAGCATACCAGGAACCGCTTCGAGATAAGGAACATAACTTGGCTCAGTACTCCACTGAGTCGTAAAGCGAGTCATGAGATCTAGGATGTGTCTCCGGATGACTTGGTCTTCTTGATCGAGCACGTGCCCACGGAAAATCGGGATCTCGCCTTTTTCAACCCGCGCTACATAAGTCTCTAAGAGCTTTTCATTTTGAGTGAAAACATCCCAGGAGTCCCCAATCGCCGAAACTCCCAGTCCGATGAGCGGAGAAACGTGGCGCGAAGTATAGCCCATGAAGTTACGGTGCAATGACTTCTGATCGTTGGCTGTCCAAAGTGAATCAGTCTTGAGTGCAAAGTGATCCATCCCGATTTCGTAGTATCCAGCCTGGTCGAGCAGTTCTCGTCCCAACTCATACAGCGCGCGCTTTTCATCACCTGACGGAAGATCATTTTCAGTAAATCGTCTTTGTCCTGGCTTAATCCATGGGACGTGAGCGTAAGCATAAAAGGCGATGCGGTTCGGCCGCAAGCGCATTACAGCTTCAATGGTTTGACGGATGCTCTCACGCGTCTGAAAGGGGAGGCCGTAGATCAGATCGTAATTGATGCTGGTGTATCCAAGTTCGCGCGCAGTTTCAGTCACGACCCGAACTTGTTCTTCACTTTGCACCCGATTGACGGTCTCTTGGACCTTGGGATCAAAGTCTTGGATGCCCAGGCTCAGTCGCTTAAATCCTAGGGATGCCAGCATCGCCAAATGTTCGCGATCGGTGACGCGTGGATCTGCTTCTACTGAAAATTCATAGTCTGGGGTGAGAGCGACATGCTCCATGATTCCGTCGATGAGCTCCTTGAGTTCTGAAGGAGACAAAAAGGTCGGAGTGCCGCCTCCTAAGTGGAGCTCAGAAAGTGGGATCTTATTTTTACGAGCGAGTTTCTCACGATAGAGGGCCCATTCCTTTAGGACAGTCTTCACATAAGGTGCGCCTACAGAGGTATTTCGCGTAATGCGAGTATTACAGCCACAGTAGGTGCATAGGGATTTACAAAAAGGGATATGCACGTAGAGTGCGGCGCCGTGCTTTTTGGCTTCGGCGTCGTCGAGACCTCGACCGATGCTTGAGATCCACTCTTCAGCAGACGGGCTAGTTTCCCAATATGGCACAGTCGGGTAGCTCGTATACCGTGGACCCGGAACATTATACTTTTTCAGTAGATCAGAAGGTACGCGGCTCATGATCCAAAAATCTCCTTTTGAAGCTTCAAGAATAGTCTCACGTTGTTTTCAGGAGTTCCAGGGAGCACTCCATGGCCTAGCCCACAAATCCATCCTCTGCGATAGATGGGGTCCATTGCCGCTACTTCATTCCAAACTTCACGCAAGCGGCTTTCGAGTTCATCACTTGGCAAAAATAACCAGTTTGGATCGATATTGCCTTGAATCGCAAAACGGTCACTAAATCGATAGAGCACGTCGCTGAGACGATGATTCCAGTCGACACCTATGGCTTCAATGGGCAGGTCGATGAGACACTCCCAATGCGAGGGACCGGTTTTCTTGGAATAATAAGTAACTGGTGTTTGCGGACACTTTTCTTTGAATCGTCTCAAAACATCGTGAAGTGCAGGTAGTGCATAACGGTGATAATCTTCGATCGAGACTTCGCCAGCGCAAGTGTCCATCACAGCGATCGTATCTGCTCCGGCGCGAGCTTGCATAGCCATGTTCTCAGCTAAGAGTTCAGTGAGTAGCTCAACAAAACCTTGAAAACGCCCGTCCTTAAGACCGCGACGTGACGATTCGAGTTCACCTTGATGAGAACCCTCAACTGCATAGCAAAATAGGGTGAGCGGTCCACCGACAAAGCCAAGTAGACCTTTGTCGCTGGGTAGAGCTTTTCGAATGAGCTTCATGGCGTCGGCCTGAAACTGTAGTTCCTTCGCAAGAGACTCCCCACCCGTGCGAAGCTGCTTCAGATCATCAACGGTCTCAAGATGTCGATCAAGCTTTGGCCCTGGATCATACCTTAAACCGGTTCCAAGGACTTCGAGTGGAAATAAGAGATCTGAAAATAAGATCGCTGCATCAAAATCAAAGTCTTGAATAGGGCCCATGGTAGTTTCGCAAGCCACTTCCGGCTTTTTACAAAGCTCCATAAATGTATAGCGCTTTTTGAGCTCTTGATAATGAGAATGGTATCGGCCCGCTTGGCGCATGAGCCATACGGGGGGGCGTGAGCTATTTTGCTTCTTCAATGTTTGTGTAAATAAGTTCATTTGTTTCTCAAATTATTTAGTTGCTAAGTTTGTCACCAAGTTCAGCTGATATCCGATGCCTCGTACGCTTCTGATCACTTGTGGCTTTTCTGGATCGACCTCGATTAATCTTCGGAGCCGCATGATAAAATTATCAATCGTACGTGAAGTAGGGAACTCGTCCTCTGACCAGACGTGATCCAAAATTTCGTCTCTGCTTACGACT
>DBAE01000050.1 GCA_002291495.1 Bacteriovoracaceae bacterium UBA1018
CCTAAAGTATTAGTCAGAACCCACCCTTGGATACCCCAGACCTCCCCTTGGGAAAGTATTTGGTCCAGCTGAGAGCCCTGAACTTCAGGTGCTAGCTTGAGAAATATTGCTGGTCGAGTGCTCCAACCTTCGATTTCTTCTTTTACACTCTCAATAATCGGTTTGAGCGCCTCTAAAGTTTGAAGAGATCGCAGCCCAGGTGTGTTGGGTGAACTCACGTTGATGGTGATATAATCGGCAAGCCCACGAAATGCTGAGGCCGCCATTTTGTAATCCAAATGTGCTTTTTCTAAGGGCGTATCCTTATTTTTGCCAACATTGATGCCTACACGAAACCATGAAGGAAGCTCAGCGCGAGCTTCACTTACCTTTCTCGATACCGCCACAGCGCCAGCACCATTAAATCCCATGCAATTAAATAAGGCCAAGCGTTTCGCATCTCTAAAGAGGCGCGGTTTTGGATTACCTTCTTGAGGGCGAGGCGTAACCGTACCAATCTCAGCAAATCCAAAGCCGAGAGACGGGAGCACGGGTAGTAACTCTCCATCTTTATCAAACCCTGCTGCTAGTCCTAAAGGTAGAGCAAACTCTAGACCAGCGATCTGACGAGAGAAGGAGGGAGCTGAAGTTTGAGATCCCATCTCAATTAGGGTCTTTCCCCCAGGCAAAGAATAGATCTTCTGGGTAAGATGCACGATCGTCCTATGAACTTGCTCGGGATCAAACCTGAATAGGAAAAACTTTAAGATTTTCCAAATCACTTTTCATGCCTTTCGCAAGAAAGACTGCATAAAAAATCCATCCGAAGGTCCGGGACCGACAAATCCGCCCTGTTGAGCTTCAAAATCTGGATGTGCGTCTAAAAATGCGCGTACTACGTCCCTAGTTTCTGCTTTTCTAAACGTACAAACCCCGTATGTGAGTCTTCCACCAGGAGCAACTAATGAAGAATAAAGACTGAGCAGCCTAAACTGGATGCTTGGCATACGAACAAGCACATCAGGAGTTTGTCTCCATTTGATATCTGGATTGCGTCTCAAAACACCCCATCCACTGCATGGTGCGTCGACAAGTACGGCATTCGCAGTTTTTTCAAAACGATTGATAGCGCTCGATTCATTTCCTTCTTCAAGGGCAACTGCCTGGATATTGGTCACTCCAGCTCGAGTGGCTCTTCTTCTTAACGCTTGGAGCTTTCTCTCCGATACATCGTAAGAATAGATACGGCCCTTGCCCTTGAGCAGATCGGCCAAGGCTAAACTTTTTCCGCCCGCGCCCGCGCATGCGTCCACAACTGTCCAAGGTGAAATATTTTCAGGCAGTTTGGGAAGCTCCTGTGGGATCCGAACACTTCCTGGCGTTTCTTGGAGTAAGTGTGAAAACTCATCCGGAAATAGAGAAAACAATGCCATGATCTGAGACCCTTCATCTTGGATCTCAAAAGCGCCCTTTTCGTACATTTCGGTTGAAAGAAGTGGCGCATATCCCGCTAGTCGAATGCCTACGGGTGAAAAATCTGAAATTTGAGCACGAACAGGAATGCGCTCTTCATTTTTTAAAACGTCTAAGAGTTTTGTTGGGCCTGGGTTGCGATTTACTCGAAGGCTCAATGGCGCTTCTTGTCCTAATGTCTTTGCTAATTGTTCAGCAACTTCGGGTCCAAAGTCAGCTTTCCATTCGTCGACCATCTGAGAGGGGAAGTCTTCGACAACTGGATCGGTTTGAACTCTACCTTGTGACATACTTCGATAGAGGTATTCGGCCATGAGATGCGCCGGTCGCCATTTAACAATTTGTGCCGGAGTAAGCGACCAAGGCTCTCCTGGAGCCACCCCAACTCCCACTGCCTCTGCAAGCGAGTTCGGCTGAAGTAGAATTTGAGGAAGAATCTGAGCTAAAATCGATTTTGTGTGTTTGGCTCTCTTAGAAAGAGCAGAATCCAAGTGAATTGGAGAACTGAAGAGCTCTGTCCACAGCTCGTCGAAAAATTGAAGCAGCTGGTCTTTCTTATTGCCTTTAAGTTGGTAATCCATCGTCCTTAGCATTCGCACAGCTAGCGGTGGAAAATCTAGTTCTTAAGAGATAGAATCGTTCTAATAACGAAGTTTTAAATGAGGAGAAAATCCATGATCGACTTTTCTTTGTCTGATGAACAATTGCAGCTCCAAGATTTGGCTCGAAAATTTGCTAAAGATGAGATCATTCCGAAAGCAGCTCATCACGACAAAACTGGTGAGTATCCGCGTGAAGTTGCAGCAAAAGCTTGGGAACTGGGCTTAATGAACACTCACGTACCAGCAGAATACGGCGGACTCGGCCTCGGCGTGTTAGAAGGCTGTATTATCACTGAAGAACTTGCCTATGGGTGCACAGGGATCGCTACTGCTATGGAAGCCAATACTTTGGCGTCCGCCCCAATCATCGTTGCAGGCTCCGATGAACAGAAGAAAGAATTTCTAGGCCAGCTGACCGCTGAACCTAAATTTGCCGCTTATTGCGTAACAGAACCAGGAGCCGGATCCGATGTCAGTGGTATCCGAACGACAGCAAAAAAAGACGGTTCAGATTACGTCATCAACGGATCAAAAATGTGGATCACAAATGCCAGCGTAGCTGACTGGTATTTCGTCTTGGCATATACGGACACAGCTCTTAAGCACAAAGGTATGTCTGGTTTTATCGTTCCCGCAAAAACACCTGGCATTACAGTAGGCAAGAAAGAGTGGAACATGGGTCAACGTGCGAGTGATACTCGCGGAATTACCTTTGATAACGTGCGCGTGCCGGAACGATATCGACTAGGAAAAGAAGGCGAAGGCTTTAAAATCGCGATGAGTGCCTTTGACCATACACGCCCAGCAGTATCAGCAGGGGCCGTAGGGCTTGCTCGCCGTGCAATGGATGAGGCAATTCAGTATTCTATGACTCGCAAAACCTTTGGCCAACCCATCGCTAGCTATCAAGCCGTGAGTTTCATGATTGCGGATATGGCAAAGGATATCGAGGCTGCTCGACTCTTAGTTCACAAAGCAGCGTGGGAAATTGATCGCGGAAATCGAAACACTAAGTTTGCAGCTATGGCAAAAGCGTTTTGCGCAGATATGGCAATGCGCGTAGCCACCGATGCAGTCCAAGTATTTGGTGGATACGGCTATTCTGAAGAGTATCCTGTCGAAAAGCTCATGAGAGATGCCAAGATCTATCAGATCTATGAAGGCACAAGCCAAATTCAACGTCTCATCATCGCCAAAGAGATTTTCGAACGAGCTTAGAGAGAGAATTTTGCCACAAAAATGATCTGGCCTTGTTTAGCACCCAGCCTGGGTTTTCTAAACAAGGCCAGTGTCCACAGATTTCATTTTCAAAATACGAAGCATCCTTTAAGTTACGAAATAACGATAAGCTGTGCTCATTGGGAGCAAATGGGTCCTTACTCCCTGCTAGGACAAGCGTAGGAGTTTTGACAGTTTTCAAAGCCGCTCTCCACGCTAATCTTTCTTGCTCCTGCGGCCAACTTTCGTAGAGCGACTCGATCGAACGAATCATCGACCTACGGGCGTCCCGATTATTCCATAAAACAGAGATCATTTGGCCGTGTTCATTACCTTCACCTAAGGTATCCCCCAAAGCCTTTCTAATTTTTTTGCGCAAAAAGTAGGCACCACAGCTCAGGGAAATCGGCGGGAGAGCCTCATTAAGGGTCAGCGGATTAACGACAATATTGCCTCGGATATCAACGTTATCTACGTATTGTCCCTGAATTGTACACAGTTGAGCCATTGCAGCTCCAATATCGTGGGAAATCAAAAAGAGAGGCTCTGGAAAGTAGTTTTGGATAAGCTTTAACAAGAGTATCCCATTTTCCACCAGTGAGGGAGGTTGATCGCCCTCATTAAACGAGTAACCAAATCCAGGAAGATCAATCGAAATGCATCTAAAATCATGGCGAAGATCAGACATAGTTAAATGCCAAAATTCGGAATAACTGAAGCGGCCATGAATAAAAAGCAATGAAATGGGTGCCGGTTTAGGAGGACAGTGCTCCGAAACCATAATGCTGTTTTTACGAAAGCTAAAGCAATGACGCACAACGAAGGCCTGATCCATACGAGCCCAATCGATTAATTGGAAGCAAGCCAGGTGCCGGATAAACGGACTTTAATCAAATGTTGTTTAATTTTCTCCTGCTTTGAGAGATTCGTAGATTCTTCGATAACTCTGATAGCGCGGGAGTGTCGTCGCCTGGCAACCCGCCTGATCCATGTGATTACAATCGTCCACTGCACAATGAAGGGACGCCAGCTCCACAAAGTAATCTTTGAGCTCCTCAGGCTGAAGATCTACTAGGCCGAACGCTCGAACTCCAGGAGTATCAATCCATTGTGTGCCCTCGATCAATACTGCTCCAGTTGTGGTGTGCTGTCCTTTACCGGTGGCCTGGCTAATGTCTCCTACTCGTCCTTTTTCTTTTCCGAGAAGTCGATTAAGCAAAGAAGTTTTTCCTACTCCCGAGTGACCACAAAAAACTGCCGTTTGACTGGCAATTAGCTTCTTGAGTTCTTCAGTACCTAAGTTTTGCTTTGCACTCAGTTCAACTACCGGAATCCCGATGTCCTGATAAACCTTCCAAGGTCGATGCTCTCCGGTCTGTGTATAGAGATCGATCTTATTAATGCATAGAATAGTTGGGATATTTTGAAGCCCAGCGGCGACTAAAAAGCGATCTACTAAGCCTGGGGAAAAAGCGGGATCCTGCGAAGCGGCGACAACTATTAACAACTCAACATTTGCGACAATCACGTGCCGACTATCTCTTTCAGGTGAGGGTCTTGTGAGCTGGTTTGTACGAGGAGCTATATTTTCGATAACTGCAGAAGATTCATCGATCTGGACCACTTCGACTCGATCTCCGACTGCGACTGGAGAGCGTTCACGCATTGGCGAATTTTTAGCTAACAGCAGAGTACGACGATAGGTGCAAAGTATTTCTTTTTGATCTTCGTCTAATCTTGCTCGACATTGATTAGGAAAAACTTCTACAACCTGTGCATTCGGCTGCGCTGCAGAGGGATCTTTTTTTGACCCCTTTTTAGAAGACTTTGGACGTGGGCCCCGAGTAGTTTTGTTGACGGAATCTTCGTCGTCTAACCAGTCCTCAGAGTTTCCCTTAAACTTAGGCGCCATAAAGTCTCAGTCTAACTGAAATTGCAAAGTTTAACAAAGCCTCGGCCTCTACCACCGGTGATAGGCCGGATGCACGGGTTTAACCGCTACGAAAGTACCCGTACAGGTGGCACACACTTTTTTCACCTGATCCTGAAGAATAAAAAGTTCAGCTACAATAGAAGCGCGATCTGCTTTAATTTGGGCAGGATCAGCATACGCTGAAAGATAGATTTCTTGTGAAGTTGGTGTAGGTCTCATCAATTTGACATGAAAATCCGCTGTTACTGAGCAAGGCGGGTGATCCAGCTTCTGTGTCACCATTAATGTATAGGCTGCAGTCCAATTTGAATGACAGTCCAGTAAAGCCCCAATGATTCCACCATTCAGCACACCCGGAAAAGCTTCGTGGTGGGGTTCGGGCCGCCAACTCGCCACTACTTGTAAGGGAGAACTA
>DBAE01000155.1 GCA_002291495.1 Bacteriovoracaceae bacterium UBA1018
TCTTTTAGCTGGTGCCCCTCTTGCCGTTACGGGTCCAGCTGCCGGCTTAACGGCCCTCGTATTTCAATTAGTACAATCCTATGGTGTTCAGGCGCTACTGATCATCACCTTACTTTGTGGAGTCATCCAGCTCATTATGGGTGTTACGAAAGCAGGGAAAATTTTTACTTGGATTCCTAAGTCCGTCTTGGAAGGAGTGCTATCAGCCATCGGATTGATTATCGTTCTTGGACAGATTCATATTCTCATGGGTCAAAGTATTCCAAAAAGCTCCATTCAAGCGCTGATCTCCATTCCTCAAAATCTAAGAGAAAGCGTGGGAGGCTCCGTCGAAAATGGAATAGCGATCTTATTGTGCGGGCTACTAGCAGTCGGCATACAAATCGCTTGGACACGATTTCCTAAACTTGCGAGCAAAGTCCCTGGCGCTCTGCCGGCTGTCGTAATTGTGAGTTTAGTAAGTTTAAATTGGGATATGCCTCGGGTGGAGATCGCTAATCTCTTGCCTTCAATCCAAGAAGCATTCGGCTATATTGGATCATTCAGTTGGTTGGGCCAGTTGGTCACTTTACTTGGGCCCGCGGTAGGACTTGCAATTGTAGCAAGCGCTGAATCGCTCTTAACTGCTCGCGCGGTCGATATTCTGATTTCATCACGTCCAGGTTTCAAGACGTGTGATCTCAATCGTGAACTCATGGCTCAAGGTGCCGGCAATTTAGTTTCTGGATTGGTTGGTGGACTCCCCATGACAGCCGTTATGGTACGAAGTGCCGCTAACGTAAACGCTGGTGCAGAGACACGCTGGTCGACCGTGCTCCATGGCTTTTGGTTCATCGCTTTCATCGGGATGCTCCCCTTTGTGCTCACTCGGATCCCACTGACGGCCCTTGCCGCAGTTCTCATCTTAACGGGCTGGAAGCTGATCAACCTCAAGCATTTTATCCATGCTCTCAAGACTCATCCTCGGGAAGGTTTGATCTGGTTTTTTACGACCGCCGCAATCTTCTCGACTGACCTACTTATGGGGCTTGGAATTGGATTAGCAGGATATATCGTGCTGAATTTCAAAGACGTACTACGTGCTGCTAAGTTGACTCGAGCCAAGGCCTAGTCTTGCTCAAAGCAGTATTGCTCAAAATTGAATCTCAATTCCTGCCCCCAAACTATCATTGGTTAGCATAAGACCTGCGGCCCACGACCAACGAGGAGAATACATTAGCGAAGCCTCAAACTCTGCTTCGTGTTCTCCTTCTTGGTCGGGTCGCCAGGAAAAATCGACATCTGTAAAGACTGACTTGGTCCACTGAAAGCGCTTCTCGAGATCTAATCTCAAATTTCCACGATGTGAAATAAGAAGATTGGATTCAATCAAGAGAGGTAACCGATACCCAACACCTCCAACGATCGACTCTTCCTGCCCAAAACTGGTCCCCCCCGCGATTAGGTTAAAATTTTGATCAAACCATCGCCGATAAAAAAGATCTCCTTCGAAATCCCAACGATCTCTGAATGAAAAGTTTTTACCAGCCACATTAGCTGATTCGATCCGTGCTTCAAGTTGATCCCAGGTTTTTGAGAGCCTCAAAAATCCTTCGGCATGGTTCGAAGACAATTCGCCTTTGCCATAGGCATATACATGATCATGAAGATGCGGATCTTGATGTTCGAGATGAGCGAGCTCGGCAGGCGGAGTATAGTTTNNGTATTTTACGACTCGAGCCATGCCAGTTTTCATATGATAAAGATTATGACAATGGAGCATCCATTGGCCGGGCTCGTCGGCATAAAATTCAATCACTCGAGTTTGATGAGGAGGAACATCCACCGTATGTTTCAGTGGAGAAAAATCACCGTTTTTATTTAAGACTCGAAAAAAATGTCCATGCAAGTGCATCGGATGATGCATCATGGTTTTATTTTCGTAAGTGATCCGAACCACTTCACCTTCTTTAATCTCAAGAGTGCGGTCCTGATGAATCGCTTTGCCGTTGATGTGCCAAATGTAGCGAGACATATCTCCATCCAAAACGAGTTTTAGATCGTGTACTGGCGCCTGGCGTGGCAATCGTGTGGACTTCTGAGCTTTGAGCTCATCAACAACTAAGGAGTCTACTGAGGAGATAGATTGATTGGAGTGATGTCCGGTGTGGCCGTGTTGTTTGTGGTGCCCACCGTGTCCATGTTGTTCGTGTCCCCCATGATCCATACTGGCATACATATCAGGCATAGGCTTGATGGGAGCAGTTACTCGAGCAGCATCTGCTCCAGCATTACCAATCCACCCTGAAGCGCTCCCCGTACCATCTTGGGCAGTAATCTTCAGTTCGTAATTTTTATCGTCTGGAACATTGAAAAGAACGTCGTAGGTTTCAGCCATACCCATGAGGATCTCATTTGCCAGAATGGGTTCGATATCGACTCCATCGGCAGAAATGACTCTCATTGGCTTTGTACCTAGCGCTACGTGGAAATAGGTCGATGCTGCAGCATTGATGACTCTTAATCGAATTCGCTCGCCAGGCTTTGCGTCTAAGAGCTGGAGCTCTTTTTTCCCATTAATGAGAAATGCATCATATCCAACATCCGAATAATCCATCCCTCCCATGCGGGTCCATTCGTTACTCAAAAAGTTTCCCAGAGATTTTGCTTGGATGGCCCCTAACCAAGACCTCATCGTGTCTTTTTTGTAGAGATAGTAATCCCCATCTTTTCTAAGATTTTTTAGAATGTTGTCTGCGTTTTCATCAGACCAATCGCTCAGCACTACGACGAGATCTCGATCGTAGGGGATTTCTTTCTTCTTAGGATGAATGATGAAAGCACCATAGACGCCTTTTTGCTCCTGGACGTTTGTGTGCGAATGGTACCAATACGTGCCTGACTGTCGGATCTTGAAGCGAAATGTGTGATCTTTCCCGCTATGAATTGGCGGTGTATTCACATAGGAAACTCCGTCCATTTCGGGTGGAAGAAGTATCCCATGCCAATGAATGGATAGTTCCTGATTGGGGATGCGATTTTTAACGACGATCTCTGCATCGTCTCCTTCGTTAAGTTCAAGCACGGGAGCAGGAATGCTTCCATTCACAACGAGAGCAAAGTCGACTTCTTTTTTTCCGCTCAAATTTACTTTTTGCCGAGTAGCCGTCAGCTCATAGTGAACCGTTTTAGCAAAGGCTAAGGGCGCCTGGAGACAAGCTGCAATAATTCCCGACAAGCATGCAGCAAGAAGTGTCGAAATCCAGGGTCTTTTATCACTCATATTTCTTGATCCGATCTCCTGACGTTAAGTCTGAGCCTTCCCACAGTGGGAAGGTCAAGTCTAAATCTTTGTTTCTAATTCAATATAAAGGCCTTGACCTTCCTATCATTGGAAGGTTCATACTGGCCCTATGAACGCGATTAAAAATGATCTCCAAACCAAAGACCTTCAAATTGAGGGAATGACTTGTGCTTCGTGTGTCAGACATGTGGAGAAGGCCCTGAGATCTGTGCCTGGCGTCAACGAGGCCGTCGTCAATTTGGCAACCGAACGAGCCAAAGTAAAACTGGTATCTAGTGCGAACGAGACTAGTCTAACTGAAACTACTGAAGCACTGATCAAAGCCGTCGAAAAGGCAGGATACGTAGCCAAGGATCTTTCTCAGGCTNNAGACAATCACTCTGCTCATAAAAAAGACACAGTTTTAGTCTTCCTTGCATTACTCCTGTCTGCCCCTCTCGTTTTACCAATGCTTTTGATGCCATTTGGCGTGCACTGGATGCCAGCCCCTATCCTTCAGC
>DBAE01000021.1 GCA_002291495.1 Bacteriovoracaceae bacterium UBA1018
CTACCCCAAGGTACGGCATACCTCAGAGCGTAATATCCCCACGATCCGGTCTGCCCGGCGCGATAGGTGCTCCAGGTGCAGCTGGAGCCAAGTTAGCAAACAAGGTGTATTCAGCAAGCCATGCTAGACGAATCGTGGCCGTTTCACCGGCACGGTGTTTAGCGACGATCAACTCAGCAATACCGCGATCTTCAGTTTCTTTATTATAAACTTCATCACGATAAACGAAGGCCACAATGTCGGCATCTTGTTCGATGGCTCCAGATTCGCGCAAGTCGGAAAGCATTGGACGCTTATCTTGGCGTTGTTCAACACCCCGATTCAACTGAGAGAGCGCGATGATCGGGACCTTTAACTCTTTTGCGAGACCTTTTAAATTACGACTGATCTCGGAGATTTCTCGTTCACGTGAACCGTCACCTTTCGAGGCNNCCCTTGCTACCCTTCATCAACTGAAGATAGTCGACAATGATGAGATCAAGTTTCTTTTCTTGAGCTTGGAGACGGCGGCATCGAGCACGCATGTCCATAACGGTAAGATCACCTGAGTCATCCATGTAGATCTTTGCTTTTGAAAGCTGATCTGCTGCTTGTGCAAGTCTCGGCCAATCGCGATCGGCGAGACGTCCGATCTTGAGACGTTTAGAATCAATACGAGCANNAAGACGAGCGATGTTTTACCCATCGCAGGACGTCCCGCGATGATGATGAGCTGACCAGGCTGTAATCCGCTCGTGAGTTTATCGAGATCATGAAAGCCTGTCGGAAATCCGGTGACCGCTTCTTTCTTTTGTGAAAGCTCTTCGATGATGTGCATGTTTTCGACAAGCACAGACTGCATGCTCGCGAAGGATTTACTCATTTTCACATCAGAGACTGAGAATACTTTTCTCTCAGCGTCGTCCATGAATACTTCAACATCTTCGACGCCTTCGAAAGCATCAGCTGCGATCTCTGCGGTGACATCGATCATTCGCCTGAGAAGTGCTTTATCACGAATAATCCGCGCATAATGAGCAACGTTGCTCACAGCAAATGCATCTTCAAATAAACTAGTGAGAGCTGGAGTACCTCCTACAGCTTCGTACCAATTGCGATCGCGAAGTGCAGAAGTGAGAGTAACCAAGTCGACGGGTTCGCCACGATTGGCGAGCGATGAGAGAACTTCGAAAATTTTCTGATGGGAATCACGATAAAAGTCTCGCGCTTCGAGACCTACTTCGACCACTCGATGGTAGGCTTCATTCTGAACAAGGATAGCACCCAATACGGATCGCTCTGCCTCAGTGTTATGAGGCGGCACTCGCAGTCCCCGGCCTGGGCCAGGTCCTGATCGTTCTAAATCTCCGTTCATGGATCCCATCATGCTTCACTATCCCCCAGTACTCGCTTGCCTTATCCCCATAAGACTTCGGCTCAGTTCCTAACTGATCATCACTGATCTTATTAGACACTGAGCCGAAAATATTGTGCTCCATTAAATTAAAAATCAAACGGAGCAAAAACAAAATGTATTGAGACTATTCTTCTTTAACGACCCAAACTTTAACAGAAGCGGTTACTTCTGGTTCGAGCTTAACAGAAACGGTGTGAACACCTAAAGTCTTGATGGCGTTGTCGATCTGAATCGAGCGCTTATCAATTTGATAACCGGCTTTTGCCAATGCAGCAGCAATGTCGCTTCCGCTGACAGATCCGAAGAGCTTGTCATTTTCGCCGACTTTGCGAGAAATGGTGCATGAGACTTCAGCAATTTTCTTTGCGAGGTCTTCAGCGACAGCACGTTGAGCTTGACGTTTTTTCTCAAGTTGTTTCTTTTGGTTTTCAATTGCTGCGACGTTTGTTTCATCAGCAATCGCCACTAACTTGCGCGGCAAAAGAAAATTGCGAGCGTAACCTGGAGAAACTTTTACTACTTCACCGGTACGACCCAAATTGTCCACATTCTCACGTAAAATCACTAACATTAGATAAAACTCCTTCGGGAAAGTTACGATTGCCTGAACTTTGCACGAAAGTCAAACCACTGATCAAAAAATCCAATGGTAATGAGCAACGGCATCATCAGTACTACAGCTACGACAAAACCAAGGCTTCTAAAAAATCCTCGAATATTCCATACATCAAACAAGAAGCTCAAGATGGNNTCCCTGGATCACGTAGATAGCCATGAGAAACTTAAAAACATTGATCGCGACGACACTCGGCCATCCAAAATCACTGAGCAGGAAAAACCCTGAGGCGATAACCGGCCATACCAGCCATCCTGGGGCTTTCCAATATTGAAGGTACTTACTGTCTACTCCCAATCTCTCGCGAATGTGCTTCGGATTCATACGGAAGATGATGGTGAGGTTAATCCACACCATTGCAAGAGCGACTGTACCGANNGAACATTCTGGACTTCCACTCGTCAGGCTCAGTCGTACCCATCCATTGCTGTCGGGTTTCAGGTGGCAGATTTTGAACCATGAATTCCGTCAACCAAGCGATTTGAGACTTCATCTCGACCCAAGGATTGACCTGGTGAAGAATCGAATATCCGACAACGGTAAGACAGGCAGTGAGCAGAATCAAGCCGAGCGCATAAGCACCTGAGCGTTCAAACGAGATCCCTCGCTTGAGGAACTCCGGCATAAAGAGCGCGACTGTCAAAATAAAAATAGCGTAAAAATGAAGCGCGATGGGTCCAGCAGCAAAATACACCAAGGCAGCGTTTACGATCGCCGCCATCCAGGCCCATTTTCTAGACGTAGTTAGAAAAAGCGCTAGTAAAGGAAGCGGAGCAAATAATAAAAATATACCGCTTAAAAATAGAAATCCGCTCATGACAAAAGGGATGAACTTGATCCATACCGGCATTCGCACACGACGAAAGCGGTTTGGGCCATGAGACTGGGAAGAGCGTTGAGAACTGAGATCAGCTTTGAGAACGGTCGAATCCCCCGGACCTTCTACAGGCCCGGGCNNACATAGCCAACCAAGGCCAAGTTTCGAGCACGTTTCACGTCAGTAGCAAGTCTGCGTTGATGATAAGCGCAGTTTCCAGAAACGTGACGAGCAATCAATTTGCCGTGTTCGGTAATGAATGATTGCATCATGCGAACGTCTTTGTAGTCCGAGATAAATTCTTGGTCAGTACAAAAACGGCATGCTTTACGGCGAGAAAACCCACCGCCACGACGGCCATCGCCGTCCTTTTCGTATCTTTCTTCATTGCGATCAGATCGATCGCGGCCACCGCGTTCTTCTTTTTGATATGCCATAAAAAATCCTTAATCTAACNNTTCAGCTTCGCCGGCAGAAGTATCTTCGAAAGCTTCTTCAGTCACTTCGCTCTTACGATAGTCATTTCGATCATCATAACCACGGCGCTCAGCATTGCGCTCTTCACGACGAGCTTCACGCTCTTCTTCGCGGCGTTTTGCAGCGGCTTTGATGTCTTCACGACGTTTGTTGAATTGTTCAGAATCGAATTCTTTTTCAAGGTTCACAGTCAAGAAACGAAGAACGTTTTCTTGCAAGCGAAGGTTACGTTCAACTTCATGAACGATGTCGCCTTTGCCGGTGTAAACGAAGTAAGAATAACGACCACGGCCTTCTTTTTGAATAGTGTAGGCAAGTTTACGTGTGCCCCAGTCTTCAGCCGTGACCACATCACCGCTGTAATTGCTGACGACAGATTTCAAACGCTCTTGAAGCGCTTTTAATTGCTCGTCATTCATTTCTGTACGGGTGATGAAGGTAGTTTCGTAGCCCGGAAGTTTTCCGGCTTGAGTTGTTGCCATAAATATCTCCTTATGGTTAATGGCCGCTCTCCAATCAAACTCTAGATTGGCGGCCAAAAGCCCAGTTATTTGAGCAAGGTTGAGAGGCGTTAGTAGCACACCTTATTGGGATTAAGAAAGCAGAAATCCGATGAGTTATCAGACTGCTCATCAAGGACTCACTAGTTACTAATCAGTTATTAATCAGTAGAGCGGCCAACTAGGGCATTTTCTTCTTCAACCGCTTGGGATTGGGCTCTTTTCATACCCATCCACTGCACTACCCAGATC
>DBAE01000113.1 GCA_002291495.1 Bacteriovoracaceae bacterium UBA1018
TGCAGTTGATGTCACTGCCTCCTCATCTCGAACGCCTTATGGTCGAGAAGGCAATGATGATGAGGAGAACTCTGCGCTGGCAAATCGAAGAGCTCAATCAGCAGTCAACGAACTTGAGCTTCTGTTTAAGACTAATACGAATTTCGCAGCCCTTCGAGAGCGAGATCAAAGTTTAGTGACTGTTACTATCAATGAGAACGGTGACCGCTCTTTTATCAATGGACCGTATTACGACGCTAGCACCAAGCAATACGAACTCGATACACGTCCCACTGAAGCAGATTATCAGGAACGGTTTGAAGCTCTTCAAAAAGAATTTGAAGGCATGATGCTCTTTCAAAGTGTTGAAGAACTCTATCGATACAAAACTCTCTACGCATTAAAATATGAACCGTATCAGTTTATGCACATCCGCTTGCAGGTGGAATATAAAGATCCAGTTTGTGAAGCGAAGAAGCAGCGTAAATCTCTTCCTGTAAAACCCGAAGTGAAGGCAGAAAAAAAGTCAGAAAAAAAGACAGAGAAGAAGACAGAGAAGAAACCAGTAAAAAAACCTGCGCCTAAAAAGCCTCAGCCGCAGAATAAAAGTAGCAAGCCCGCGTCTAACCAGCAGCAGCATCCTGCAACAAAGGCTGCTCCACCTAAAGCTACGCTAAAGGCTGTGCCTAAGAAATAGAGTCGACCGAGCTTGCTTTGAGCTTTTCCCATACAGGGATGAGCTCAGCGGGTTTTCTGATCATATGATGCGGATTTAATCCCGCTAATTCATCATGATTAGCCAGAAGGTCCCACAGAGCTGCAACTGAGATGCTTCCTGCTGCTTGTGCCGCTTTGACATCCATCGCTGAATCGCCCACGTACATAATTTCTTTCGGTGAGAGTTTCATTTTTCCTAGGGCGAGCAGGATTCCTTCCGGAGATGGTTTAGGAAGACTGACGTGATCGTGAGCGATAATCGATATAAAACGATCATAGATACCGTGATGCTTTAAGATCATTACAGTCGTGTCGTAACTGCGTCCGGTCACGATCGAGATCGGGATAGCTTTACTCTTACAATATTCGATGAGGTCGCCAGCGCCTTCATGAAGAGGGATCGATCGAATCTCGTTTTGCGTATAGTTCACAAAGTCTGAGTAGGCTTGATCGGCTAGTGTTTCGCCAATCATCCTCGCAAAGATTTGACGCTCTCCAAGGCCGAAGTGTTTCATAATCTCTTTAGGGGTAAGTTCAGGTAGTCCCTGACGCGTAAAGCAGTGATTAAAACCGCTAAATGTAACAGACAAAGAATCGACGAGGGTTCCGTCGAGATCAAATACGATCCCCTTGAGCATAAGCTATCTCCCGCGCTATGGTGTACTTATGCTGCTCTCACACGTACCTTCCTATTTCAAGACTCGTCGCGACAAACTGATGCAAAAGGCTGCTCAATCTAATCCGCAAGGAGGTCCAATCTCAGGATCGTCCGCTTTTATCATTCCAGCCGCTATTGAGTACTTAAGAAATAATGACGTTCATCACGCTTTCAGNNCTTTCAGGCAGGACAGTAACTTCTATTATCTAAGTGGATTTGATGAGCCAGAATCTTTCTTGGTTTTGGTGCCAGCCGCAACAACAGGCAACTATCGAACCGTGCTCTTTGTTCGTAAGCGCGATCCAGAAAAAGAGATGTGGGAAGGCGAGCGCTACGGGACTGAAGGCGCAATGAAAGTTTTTGGTGCGGACGAGGCTTATACCATTGATCAATTCGATAAAGTGATGCCTGACCTACTCAAGGGCACAAGCCAGATCTATTACCGGATTGGACAAGATGAAGCCACCGATCGCCGTGTGCTTCAAGCCATCGAAACCTATCGCAAGAGCATGGGCAGAAGCGGCCGAGGGCTGCCTCCACTCAGGGATCCCAATGAAATCTTAGGTGAGATGAGACTCTTCAAATCGAAAGAAGAGGCTGACCTCTTAAGGAAAGCCTGCCAAATTACAGCTCAAGCTCATACGCAAGCCATGCGCGAAGTCCGACCCGGCATGAACGAGTTTGAAGTCGAAGCACTCATCGATTATCAATTCAGAAAAAATGGCTGCCAACGCCTTGGATACGGAAGCATCGTGGCAGGTGGAAAAAATGCAGCATGCCTTCATTACCGCCACAATAATGAAGACCTAAACGACGGCGAACTCTTGCTGATCGATGCAGGAGGGGAGTTTGGCTATTATACCTCGGATATTACTCGGACCTTTCCAATTGGACGTTCGTTTTCGACAGCTCAAGCTAAGCTCTACGACCTCGTGCTTAAGTCTCAGCTCGAAGCTATTGAGTTGGCTAAGCCAGGCGCTACCATTCCGGCGATTCATCGACATGTCTGTGAGGTTTTGACTGAGGGTCTTTTGTCTCTAGGTCTTCTAAAAGGAAAGAAAGACGAGATCATGAAGTCAGGCGAGTTCCGAAGGTTTTTCCCACACGGGACGAGCCACTGGTTGGGGATGGATGTACACGATGCTGGCCTCTATCTCATTAATGGCGAGCCTCGAGTGCTCGAAGCCGGGATGGTCTTTACCAT
>DBAE01000185.1 GCA_002291495.1 Bacteriovoracaceae bacterium UBA1018
GCTCGAAGGTTGAAGAGTATCCTTATAGCACTCTTCATGGGTTACTTGGACAGTCGGCTTTGCCGTTTCCTATTCATTACACACGGGTAGGAATGGAGCTCAACCTGCCGCCATTCGATGATCAAAAGTTTTTAGATTGGTTAAATCGATCGTTCCCAGAAGAGGCCGAAAAACTCATCGCAAATGGACTGCGGAAAAAAGTNNCAAAAAGGTGTGGACCACCTTTTTTTGCTACGGAGCGATCATCTGCATCAGTGAGTTTTGGCGCTGAACGAGCTCCGATGCTTCCAGGCGCATGAGGCGGTGGAGGCTGAAGTCTTCGACTGTGAAGCTGGCCATCACGCATCCGGCAAGTACTGCACGGCGAAGGATGCTCTCAAATTTCTGAGGATCTGACTTCATCATCTCCCGCGAGGCGCCTGCTTCAGCGAGGTAGCCCATAAATGCACCGGCGAAGCTATCGCCTGCGCCGGTTGGGTCAGTGACAGTATCGACCGGGTAAGCAGGAGCTAAGAAGATGCCTTTTTGTGTGAAAAGGGTAGCTCCATATTCTCCACGCTTGATGATCACGACAGAGGGGCCCATTCCACGGATATACGCTGCGGCCTTGGAGAGATTTTTCTGGCCGGAGAGCAAGTATGCTTCGCCTTCATTGATCGACAAAATATCGACTTGTGCGAGGGTCTTTTTCAGTTCTTCAAGTTTACCAGTGATCCAGAAATTCATGCTGTCCATCGCGATGAGCTTTGGAGATCTGACTTGTTGTAAAACTTTTTGCTGAAGGATCGGATCAATATTGCCTAAGAAAACATAATCCGAGTTTTGGTGAGCGGTTTCTAAGGTTGGATCAAAATGTTCGAAAACGTTCAAAGCCGTGGTGAGCGTTTTTGCTTCGTTCATATTTTGGTCGTATGAACCAGCCCAGTGAAAGGTCTTACCTGGAACTACCTTGATGCCGCTGACATCAATGTGTCGAGCTTGGAGCCATTCCAGATGGGACTTTGGGAAATCTTCGCCTACGACGCCGACAACTTTAACGGGCGCATAAAAAGATGCTGCCACAGAGAAATAATTGCCTGAGCCGCCCAAAACCTGATCTGCTTTACCAGCAGGGGTTTGAATAGAGTCAAAAGCGACTGAGCCTACAACAAGAATAGATGAATTGGTTTTCACGGGCCGCAGTAAAGCCCGTTGCGTTAGAGGTGTCAATATCTAAGGTAAGCTCTTGATGCTTTGGGGCGACCTGTTAAGATCTCTTTTGTGAAAATACGCATTTTTGTGACCGGTGGCACCTTCGATAAAGAATATGACGAGATCAACGGCCGCCTTTATTTCAAAGACACTCATATCCAGGAAATGTTGACGCTGGGGCGTTCTAAACTCGAGGTCGACATCCGTACTCTGATGATGATCGATAGTCTCGATATGAAGGACTCGGACCGGGACCTCATTTTACAGCAAAGCCAAAATGCAGATGTCGATAAGATCGTAATTACACATGGCACCGATACAATGGAAAATACCGCCCAAGTATTGGGTCAGGCAAAACTGAATAAGACCATTGTCCTGACAGGCGCAATGATCCCGTATAAATTTGGGAGCTCCGATGGGCTATTTAATCTAGGTAGTGCCCTTGCATTTGTTCAGGCGCTTCCTCATGGAGTATATGTAGCCATGAATGGAAAGATCTTTACCTGGGACAAAGTCACCAAAAATCGCCAAACCGGTGAGTTTAAAGAGAAGGCTTAGGCAGAGGCAGAGGTTGTGGCCTAGGCCGAGTTAAAGCAATGTAAAAGCTGTCCAAACTTTCGACAGGTGTGTAAATCGTTTGCACAGTACTCGATTTTACAGGGGTTTTGAGCTGGCCACTGTCTTGCAATTCTTATCCATACAGACACAAATACTATGGGGGTAGTATGGAAAAGTTTTTATACGAATCACGTCCTTATCTCTTTTTAAGCTTAGCAATTTACCTCTTTGTTAATCAGCCTAAGTCTCATCTTTTGGTAGGCTCATGCTTACTCTTGGTTTTGGCTTCAATTATCGCAATTCATGCTCGTATGACTTACCGTAAAATCTTACGTCAGATCCCACAGGCCGAATAATAGCTATCGAGTTGCGCTAAGTGGCTAGAAGCGAATTTGTCTAGGATCTTGATACGCTTTCAATTTGGTCTTTTTGGCATGCGTTTGAAGAGTCTTTTGTATGGGTTTTAGTCGTGAAAAGACTATCTCGTCTATCGCCTCAATTGCGCTCCAACCACTTCCTAATAATTTCCATTTTATCGGCGTGCTCGCGTTCGGTTCCAATGCCGATATGCGAGAAAATATAACGGGCTCTTTGTCAAAAAGAGCCACCCATTGAAGGCTCTCATCCACCCAAACCGTATGATTCAGGTCTGTCGTCATGGGCAGGCTTTTAATGACCTTGTGTAAAAGCTTAGGATTGCTTTGAGTCTTGTAGCCGTGTGGTTCAAGTAATGTCTTCCAAGCGAGAACTGACGGAAAGTGATGATGCTGCCAATCTAACAATGCTTCCTTCTGAGCGATCTGATTAGCGTGAATTGCAGAAAAAATCGCAAATAGAAAAAGCCCTAATCCTAAGATGGGTCGTCGGAATGCTCGGTAAGGTTTGAAAAATGCCTGAGAATTCTCAGATACTTTTTGTGCTCGTTGGCGCAAAGAAATGAAAAAGTCGCTAACACGATCACGATGAGTGAGCTCCATAATAAAGTCTCCAAGAGTGCTAGACCCTCTCTGTTGAAGGCAAGATGTTGGTGTTTCATAAAAAATCGCTACTTCTTGTCCAGTGGGCGTTCCAATGATCGAGATCTCTTTCGACTCGTGCGGCGGATCGACGAGATGCTCGACTCAGTTTAATGATAAATAAATGCTCTTCGGTTTCCGGCCAGTGCAATGGCCTTGGCCCGAGTAAGTCTGGCGGTTCTGTGACCCATGGCAATGATGGAAGCAGCGTGAGGTCGTCTGAAAAACCATCACAGCCCCGTTTGAGAGCCCACCAAGCTTGCTTGGCTCGCCATCTATTTAATCGTGACTGTTGAATAAATGCTTCAGCTCTTAAGGCTGCCTCTAATCCTACCCGTGCTGAAGGAGCAAGACTTGTTGCTGCGATTGATACACGCAGTGCAGTCATGCGCAAGTTGGCTGCTTCGATTGCCGAATTGAGATCTCTCATTTGCAAAGCGGTCTTTGCTACGCAACGATCCAGTCTCAGTTGGAGTTCGACCAAATGTCTCCAGTGAATATGTAATCCCAGTAGGCTTGCGCCTGTGATGGTGCTCACCATCAATCCAAAGATCAGTGGGATGTGCATGATGCCTTGATGGTTTTTCATGGGTAGTCTTCGAGTGCGCGAAGTGATGGCGTAAGCTCGACCGCGTTACAGCGCAGAGGTAGAAACTTGAAGCTCGGATGAAAACTGAGTGTCCTTGAGAAAGCTCGGCCTTCAGAGCTAGAGTCATTGAGCTGAGCGCGAGCCTTCTCAAATGCCAAATATGCACATCCGCCGAGGCGCCAAGAGCTCAGGTAAAGACTTGCAGATCCACCCAAGAGTAAAGCGAGCAGAAAGACACTGAGAAGGGTCTCCGTGAGTGCTTGGCCAGATTGTGAGGTGAGTTCATCTTGCATCAAGTCGCTTGCCCTCCACTAGTTGTCGTAGGGTGAGACTTTATTGATCTGACTCCGCGCTTGCTGGATCTTATCTTTGATGGTGGAGCCGAGACTTGTGACTGCTGTGATCGAAACGACCGAAATCAGGATGAGAAGGATAAGGTATTCAGTCAGACCCTGCCCTTGGTTATTCTTTAGAATTAAATGGTGACGATAGATTAGCTTCTTGTTCATATAATCTCCTTGTAGGCCCGCGAGTACTGGAAGAAGCGCGCCGAGTAAGGTCATCAAAAATGGCAGGAGATCATTTTTTGACGGCGNNGGATTAAATGCCTGATTCAACGGTCTAAATTGACAATAATCACCAAACCCCAGTAAGATTTTAATAATAATGGACCAAGGAAAACGCCTTTTTATCTACGATCGCAAAGAAGTTGGAATCTTGATTCTGCTCGGGGTGATCGTCTCTTTATTTGCGTTCACCTTAGGGATTCACTTGGGTAAAAAAGTCGGGCTGAAAGAAACTGCTCCAACAGCCCACGCAACTCCTGCAAC
>DBAE01000259.1 GCA_002291495.1 Bacteriovoracaceae bacterium UBA1018
GTATATCACGGCGCAAAGAACTGCCATTTTGAGATCAATTACACCGAAGCTTTTTTGGCTTATCACTATCACTAAGCTGCGATCTTGATCTTCTCCTGAGCTGGAAGCGTAAGTGGAGCTGGAGCAATCTCAATGCGATTCTCCCAGATGTGCCCATACTTCTCAGCTAACTTTAGAGCACTCTCCGAAGGCTTTCGATAAATATTCAGCGTGTTTTCCGTATTATCCAAAGTGGAGTTGTAAAAATTAGGTAACTGAACGCCATTCTCAGAAACTGGCTCGCTTCCAAATCCCCACTGGACTTGATCCATTTTAAAACGAATCACACCAAGCATGAGTCCGATATCAGTCTTAGAGTCTCTATAGAAATTCACGACCATCATCGTGAGTAAATCTTTGAGTAGTGCAGAGGATTCTGGATCCTTTCTGAGAGAAGGTTTTACTGTGTAGGAGCTGCAATAGCGCATGCTCTGATTCTTTTGATCGACTTCTTGAATGAGATTATTCAGGTAGCGAACGTGGGTGAGTGATCCTGATTTCTTTACGATCGAAAGAATACCAAAGTCATGGCCGTATTCTCGGTAGCGATTGAGTTCGACGGATCGGTAGGCTGAGATCACCTCGAGCTTTCCATCGACCTTCCGACAGATCGCAAGGTGAGTTCCGTAAAAATCACTCGTATCGAGCGTGAGAATGTTNNAGACAATTTTCTCGAAGATCTCCCGCGACTGAGGATCTTCCCAAACTCGGATTGGACTATCTAAAACTACAATTTGAATGTCGCTAGCCTTCAACATACGTCCCCTTTTATGCCCTGTGGCGATATTAAAATTTTAATAAGACCGTAAGTGCTTAAAACTAGGAGTTATTTGACCCACGATTTTATTAAAANNNAAAACTCACGTCTTCTAAACGCTAATGCATCACATGAAGTGGTAATACTTGGAGCAGATGTTCATCATGGAGCACACATCAATTATAGTCGGCGGGGATATAAGCGTGAATTGTGTCAACATTGACCTGGGAAAATCTAAACAATTTAACGTGATCAGTTTAGAGGATGCGAGAAGGCATAGGCTTTTTCGGCAAAAAGAGAAAGAAACGAAACGTGCGATCTCTCGAGAAGAGGCCAACGAGAGATTGAAGCTCGCTCAATTAAACGAGGAACAGAGAAGGATTTCTCAATCGATCGAAATTCTACAGGAGTCTATGATGGATCTCGGAGGAGATTAGGCTCGCAAGCGTTTCGGCTCGACAGTTAGCTTCAACTCCAACTGATCGAGGATCGTCCAGAGTGTGTGGATTGTAGGGTTTCCACCTTTGGAAAGGGCTTTATAAACTGAGTCTCGAGTGATGTCGGCACCGCGAGCAATGTCGCTGATTCCGTGAGCCTTCGCTACGCGAGCGAGCGCGGTCAGAAAAATCTCTTCACGTTCATCGCTATCATCGTCAAGGCAGGCCTTGAGATAAAGTGCAGCGAACTCTGGATCTTTCAAGTCTTCAAGAAGACCTGTTTCTAAGGGGATACTTCTTCCTTTTTTAGTCATCGTCCAATTCTCCCGTATTCTATCCAAAGTCTCTGGGCTCTTTCGATGTCTGCCTCCTGGGTGCGCTTTTCTCCGCCACAGAGTAGTATTACAACCGTGTTATTCTCGAATCCAAAATACACTCGAATACCTGGGCTGAGATGAATTCTTAATTCAAAAACACCTCCACCCACTGATTTACAGTCGCCTAAGTTGCCTTTCTCTAGACGACTTAACCGAGCGTAAACGGTGGCTTTGAGTTTCTTATCCTTGATAGAATCAAGCCAGGTTCGAAAAGGACTTCGACCTTTCCCGTCTTGAAACTCTCGGATTTCAAAGCCGCCCGATTTCATACTTATACTGTATAATATATTATACAGTAAGTAAAGATCGGTAAATCTAAGTAAATCCTAAGGATTAAAGCAGGGTAGTTTAGCCGGTGTCCTTCTTGGGCTTCGCATTTCTGCGAGCAATGACATTATGTAAGGACTCTAGGTTGCTAATGGCGATATGAAGATGCTGCTCCGGCACCTGATTGAGAAGTTGATGGGCACGTATTCTATCAGGGGATTGCCCAGCGATAAGCTCTTGTAGTGCGCCGATCGCCTCTTGCACTTTTTGTGAAGGATCTACGGGCACCTCGGAGTGATCCGTTAAGAGCCATGCTGCATCTTTGCCTAAAGCTTTTGCCAAAGTTTCGATAGATTCTACTTTGGAATTTCCCATCTCCCCGGCAAGTGCCCGGCTGACGTACGCCTGGGCAACACCTGCCTTTTTCGCCAGTTCCACCTGGTTAAGGTGGTTTTCGTGCATCAGGCGATGAAGATTTTTAGCTATTAGTTTCCCATAGTTAGGCATTAGATTGTTCCATCACTAACTCTGGTTGCATAAAAATATAATCTAGTGTATATTGGATATATGACTAAGTTGGTTGTTTCCCCGGATGAATTTAATAATTGGATCGGCCTCGATGAAACCAAGGTCCAATACATACTCAAGTCGGATGTCATGTCCGAACGCACCTTGAACTCGTTTCGTGAGGGTAGATACATACCATCTGAGAGGACCCTCAAACATTTAAAGCTAGTGATGGACAGCTTCACCATCACGGTTCACAAACCGGAGGCTAAAACTGTCGCCGGTTAATAACACATAAGGTCAAAGAATAAGCCGCCATTACGAGTTAGTCAAATGAATCAGTCAGAAAAGAATACCTGACTAGACGAAAGGGAGAACTACGCCCATGAAACCGATCGAAGTCGAAATCTTAGATGAAACCTCAGAGCAGTTTCTCACTGACGGCGATGTGGATGACGTTCTGGATTCCTTTTCGCGAGAGCACCTTTCACCGGCTGAAACTATTGATCGCCTGATTTTCCTTCGTGAATGCGCAAGACAAAGAGCTACTCAAAAAGTTCTTAATCCCGAAGCTGACAACCGCGAAGACGATGAACATGCCACCAACCCAGGAGCAGCCTAATGACTGAATATCAACGTCGAAAGAAGAACCTACAGACTGCTGAAGATCTTGGAATCATTTCGTTTGAAGAGTTCATCCGACTCTTAGGCGAGCTTTTGGAGGATGAGTCATGAGCTCCGCCTGCAAACATCCCAACATTCAAAACTTTGAAAAAGACACCGTCCACTGTGGCGGGTGCAGACAGTACTCCTTCTACACGAAGTGCGAGGACTGCAAAGAAGACTTAGGAACCGCATGTTGCGGCAAGGGTGAGGCGGAGTTTGACTACAAAGGAAATGATTATGAGTAATATTGCTATCTACAAACCAGCTCCAATGTCCCCTGAAGACGTTGATTTGCTTCGGGACACTGTATTCAAAGACCTTGACGATAGAGAAATGAACTTTGCGATAAATATCGTAAACCGAACACAATTAGATCCATTTCTTAGACAAATCTACTTCGTAAAACGACGAGACTATAAAACCGGAAAAGACATTATTGCTATTCAAGTAGGTATCGATGGTCTACGATTAATTGCTCAAAGAACTAGCAGTTATGCAGGCAGTGATGATCCAGTTTTTGACAGCGAAGAGAAACCAACCAGAGCAACTGCCACTATTTATAGAATCGTTCAAGGAATTCGTGTGCCTTTTACAGCTACGGCACGCTGGAAAGAATACTGTCCAAACCCACCAAATGATTTTATGTGGAGAGCAAAACCTTGTGTGATGCTCGCAAAATGCGCAGAAGCGTTGGCGTTACGAAAGGGTTTTCCAGCGGAGCTGTCAGGCATGTATGCAGAGGAAGAAATGCACAGTGCAGATAT
>DBAE01000153.1 GCA_002291495.1 Bacteriovoracaceae bacterium UBA1018
CCCGTCATGGAGAGACTCGTATCCACGCTCAAAACAAGGGGCTGCCGTCGTGGTTTTTGGTAAGTCATCCAGATATCTTGCGATGTGAGCGGAATATCCGTCAGTTCGGCCATGACTGTTGGCGAATTCTCAATAGTCTCATCGAGATCAAAGTCTGGCTGCTCAGCGTCTCCGGGATGTTCTTCTAAGGTGACAAGCTTTTGATCAACAGGGTGAACGACAGACCCCAAAATGACTCGTGCTCGATCTAAGATCGCTTGAGCTGAAAGTCTTCGCAACTGATCACCCAACTTTCGATCTCGTTTGATCAGAGGTTTGGTCTTAAATTCGTGATAGCGAGTAGCCACGTCCCAGGAACTTGCACTTTCAAGCTCAAGTGAGGTGTCTTCATCAGAGAGACCGATTGATTCTCCAAAGGCCTCGGGCGGTAAAAACATCGCAGGCTCGTCGCGCTCTGGTTTGGATTTAGAAAAAATACTCCTAAAAGGGCTCGCCTTTTGAGCATCATCCTTCTTCAGGTCTTTTTTTTTAGATTCTGGCTCTTTGTATCTGAATCCAAATTTTTGAGTACATCTTCAGAGAGTTCCTTGAGCAGGGCCTGTAGCTCATCTTGATGAGCTTGTTCATTATCGGCCTCGCGCTCGATCTCAATCCGCGTAGGTAATGACATCAGTGTAGCTGTGACAAAGGCCTGTTGGAAACTCAAGTTTCCTTCCATCAAAGCCAACGTCAATTCTGAAAGACTCAAAGCAGCTCGGATCGAAGCGCCCCGTCTAATTTTAGGATGATTGCGCGNNNTCGAGTCGATGAAGAACGATTTGAGTTTCTTCTTCTTCAGTTTGATAAGTCATCACGACTAGTTCAAAACGATCTAAGATTGCTTCACTGAGGTGAGAGGTGGCGACAAACTCTTTCGGATTTTGAGTGGCGATGACCAAAAATCCTGGCTTAGCTCGAACCTCTCCAAGGCGAGGAATTAAGATCATCCGCTCATCAATCGCTGGTAATAAGATATTCTGAACACCTTCTGGCAAACGATTGAGCTCATTGATAAAAAGTACTCCTCCAGTTTTCATCGCCTCAACCAATGGGCCAGGAATAAATGAATCCGAAGTAAAACCTTTTTTGATCACAGTCGGGGGATCAAACCAGCCCGATAATTTCTGTTCAGAATATCGGCTGTCACCATCCACTCGAAAAACGGGTCGATCTAACTCACGTGTGATGGCTAAAGCGAGATGAGTCTTACCTACTCCAACAGGACCTTCCAAGAGCACATTGCGAGAGGCACGGATGCAGGCTCTGAGTTTTTGCAACTCGTCCTCACGTCCTACCAGCTCAAGCGATGTGTTATTTTTTGAAGATTCTTTTTTGCTCATCGAGTTTGTTACTTAACCTTTTTCAGCTTTTTAAGTTTGGCTTTTTTCTTAGCTTTTGGAGCTTTCGACTTTTTGATGACTTTAGCCTTAATACTTTTAACCAGCTTCTCAGCCTTCTTAGCAATCACTTTTTCTCGTTTAGATTCTTTACTGCTATCTCCCCCTGATGCTTGTCGTCTCAGAAACTCTTCGACTACATAACTAGCAACATCCGAAGGCTTGGTACCGACACCAAAGCCTGCGTCAAACCCACACTCTAGCGCCATAGGATGTGTAACCCGCGGCCCCCCCGCGACAAAGATCATCTTATCGCGAATTCCTAGCTTCTCTGCTCGCGCCATGAGATCTTTCATGTCACGTTGATGGATGTTGTGCTGAGTCACCACTTTCGAAACTAAAATAGCGTCTGCTTTCTCTTTGATCGCAAGTTTTAGGAGATCGTCATTGAGGACCTGCGCTCCAAGATTTCTTGCATCTAGCCATTGATAACGCTCAAGACCGTAGTCTCCAGCAAAGCCCTTCATATTCATGATCGCGTCGATGCCTACCGTATGCGCATCGTATCCGGTACATGCGCCTAAGATAATGAGCTTTCGACCGATCTGAGTGCGAATGATCTCATCGATTTCGTCCCGTGATCTTTTTTTGGCTTCAACTTTGATCACTTTAATTTGTGTAAAGTCGACCGTGTGCCGGAGGTTTCCGTAGACAACAAAGAGAGCAAACCCGTCCGCCGCTTTTTCCATCGTAGCCACTTTGATTTGATCAAAGCCCATCTTTTGTACAAGCATGATAGCGGCTTCACGAGCCTCAGGTGATGGCTCTACAGGTAAAGTAAAGGCAAGCTGAACGGTGCCATCATCCATGATGTCGCCATACGGTCTCAGTTTTTTTAGATCGACGGTCGCTGCGACGTTTTTTGTTCCTGCCATAAAGCTCTCACATCCTATTAGAGAATATCAAAGAAGGGATTAAAGTATTGAGGGCTACGAAGCATCACACCATCGTGACCCTTGCCACCGGTCTCGGTGCGACTGACTTCAGCAAACGCTTTTTGCTCAATCGCCTTCATGAGACCTTTTTTGTGAATCATTTCAAGATGGGCCAAAGTATCGTTTAAGACCTTCTCAGCCCACTTTTCAATCATTCCGCCTTTGTTAAATGTAATTTCTTTGCCAAGATCCTTTGCGCCGCCAAAAATGTATTTTGCGTTTTTGATACTCATCCAGCGATCTTGCAAGAGTGGCGTATGCATCGCCTCAGTGGCCATACCCAGTAACTGAATCGTCTGCCCTGTGAGGACTCCTACAAAGTTAAACATGGCGTCCATAAGATGACTATAAAAGATGTCTCCACACTTAAACCTCGTCGGAGGCATAAACTTAATCGGAGACTTAGGAAAAATATCTCGAGTCATTTGTGCCCGAGCAATCTCTAAGAGAAATACATTAGGATGCTCCGGATCCATCTCTTGCGCGTGTCCCAGACCCATGAGGTCTTGAGTCATGTGGGCATGAAGGGCAAATCGTTCATTGATAAATTGAGACGCCAACACTTGATGGCCATTCTCAACCGCGTCGGCAGTGGTGAGATAGTTATCCTCGCCCGTATGAATCACGATACGAGAGAGTGCGATAATTCTTCGTGAAAAATGCTGGTCAATAAGTGTACGCTTCATATTGATGTCTCGGAATAGAATTCCGTACATCGCGTCGTTCAACAAAAAATCGAGTCGCTCGAGCGCTCCGAGCGCAGCAATCTCAGTCATACAAAGGCCTGAGCAGTAGTTTGTTAAGCGTATATATCTACCTAGGCGTTTACTCTCCTCATCGAGTGCTTCGCGCATGATCCGAAAATTTTCTTGCGTCGCATACGTGCCGCCAAATCCTTCAGTGGTCGCTCCATGAGGTACATAGTCCAAAAGAGATTGCGCAGTACTCCTGATCACAGCGATGGCGTCTGCTCCCGCCTGAGCTGCGGCTTTGGCCTGAATCACGTCATCAAAGATATTTCCGGTAGCAACAATTACGTAAAGAAGAGGCCCGTTCTTACCTTCGGAATCAAAGCGATCATTGGTTTCTTTGCGGATCGAGTCTCTGTATTCACGCTTTTCGATGATCGATGCTTTTGCTTTTTCACAAAGCTCACGTGCTTTGGATTTAATCTCGTTGTCATCTGCCATCGGAAGTTTAAGGAGGTTGATCTTTCTTAAAGCGACAGCATTGCCAAGCTCTTGAGCTGTCATCTTTTTTTGAATCATTCCGTTGACGAACCAATGAAGAACTCCGCGATCGAGAACCTTTTCTTTATGAAGATCCTCGATGATCGCGTTTGCTTCAGGATACATTTGGCCACCGCGATTGATTGCGCCGTTTACGCCCAGGAGTCGAAGTGTCGCACGTTCGATAGCTACTGTCGTATGGGTATTGATTAGCTGTTCGATCGGTTGTGCGATCTCCGCTGCGAGTTTGCGGCAACGATCAATGATTTTTGTATCTAGGGCGAGATGCGCCATGATGTCTCCTCTGTTAATTTGCGTACCTCCGGTACGCAGTCCGCCTCAACTTCCTAATTGTGTATACGCCTATGCGTACGACTCTTGGAATAACCGCATGAGCTCGGGGCTCTCCCGAAGTAGGCTTAACGCTAAGTCTGCATGTCCCTCAGTATAGCCATTGCCAATACGAAGGTCCACATCTGCTCCAACTCCTTCGGCGCCTAAAGCGGCTCGAGTAAAGCTTGTCGCCATACTAAAGAAGTAAACGATACCTTTGGGTCGGCAGCTTAGGATACAAGACATTTCGGTTTCTGGAATATTGGCGACATTAATCACAACATCACCCATTTTATTCTGAGTGAGCTTTGCAACTTCCGCCATAATGATAGTCGCTTGGCGAGCATCACCTTGAATTACATGATCCACAAAAGGCAGCGTCTTTAGTCTCGAGATAGCGGCATCACTGTAATCGATCGCGATAGTTTTCACGCCGGGTTTTCTTTTAGCTTCATAGAGACACAAAATACCCGACTTACCTCCGCCTCCAATTACGACTACAGTTTGATTAGGCTGCACAAGTTGCCGTGTTTGAGCCGGAGCCCCCGCTACATCGAGAACTGCAAGGGCAAGGTTTTGTGACA
Source organism: Bacteriovoracaceae bacterium UBA1018 (assembly GCA_002291495.1). Taxonomy (GTDB): domain Bacteria; phylum Bdellovibrionota; class UBA1018; order UBA1018; family UBA1018; genus UBA1018. The sequence continues at coordinate 4,518 of DBAE01000153.1, forward strand.
AATCTTCAGGTAGACGAGCAAAGAGTCCTGATCCAAAGAGGATCGCGTGCCCCTCGATATCGACTCGGTCCACTTGAGGATGGATCTTCTTAATCTTTCTAATCGTTAGCGGAGTCAAGGATAGCGAAACTAAAGTCGCGATTCGATCCCCGACTTGGACAGGTTTTTCTTGGATGGGAAATTTAGGGCCGATTTCGGTAACTTTACCAATCAACATCCCCCCTGAGCCGGTCACTGGGTTATGTTGTTTTCCTCTCTTTTTAACCAGATCTAAAATATGTTGCTCGATCTTGGCGATATCTTTCCCGCAAGCTTCAGAGATCTGATGAAAACTCGCCGAATCGATGTTTAAGCTTTCGACTTCGATCAGAAGCTCATCTTCAGCGATCGGAAGAGATGGATCGATTGAGTCTGCTTGCTGAGGAAGCACACCTTGAGGTGAAATGACCCTTTGAAGGCCTAATTGATCTGCTGGTTTAAACGACATGACGCCGAGCATATTTGAGCGATGAAATAAATCAAGATCCAAGTCATTAAATCGGCTCTGTCACCCACCATAACCTCTGCTTTTAGGGAGCTCCAAGTCACAATTTACTCCAATTTATGTCCTTTGGACGGACCAGACGAACTGACCAAAGTTTGGACAGTTGGTGGTTAATGCTGACACAGGGGCCTCCAAGTCCACTCATTTTATACACACAAGTTATTGAAACATAAGGCTGTCCTCACCAGGGCCAACTTGGCCCAGGCGTTGCTTTAGTAGCTGGTAGGGACACAAGGTCGTTTCCCTATTAGCCCTGCGAGAGACAGGGCTGCATGAGTGATGTGTAGATGTAGATACGTGCAGACGTAGAGAACAGAGGAGTGATGTATGAATTTCAAGAAGACCGCATTATTAGTCGTGGGCCTATCCATGGTCCCAGCCGCAGCCTTCGGATCTGAAGAGCGTCCACTGACGCTAGCCGAGATCCAAGCTGCATCTTTTGATTTTAAAGTTTCAGTTCCAGATCCTGAAAAGCCACTGCCAGCTAAGCCGACTGTGGACCTTTCGTATAAAGTTTACGACGCTTGTAAACACTATTACGTCAACAGCTGGAGCGAAGTAGATGGTAACCTCGCATTGAGCGTTTCCACTAAACGCGACGCCAACGGACGAAACGCGATCCAGTGCCATCAAGAGATGGCTGCCAAAGCAAATAACCAGTGTGATGTAGTTGTCGACGGTACAAATATTACTTGCACTAACATCTGGGGAACTCCTGGCATGAACACTCGCGTGCTCATGAAGGATCGAGCTACTTCGGGTGTTGGATATGTTGAACGAGGCAACGGGCCAGAGAAGTTTGTCGATTTCTCACCAGCTCTTCAGTATGTGGATCACGAGACCCGAGTCGCGCTGATTCAAGAAAAAAACGAAGAACAATGGATTTCTGAAATTGAAAATTGTCGAGCAACTGCTTCTGAATTGAAAGAAGCTGAAGCCGCTTACTTAAAACTCGAACGAAGTTCGGATTCAACCGGTAAGCTTCTTAACGGAAAAAATGTCAGCCACTATCGCCGTCTCATTGACGGAGCGTACATGAAATTGGCTCGTGATGAGAAGAAAGCACTGGATAAAGAACTTGCGAAAGCCAGTGTAGATGATTTGCCTTCATTCATCTCTGCTTATCAAGCACTAGGCGAAGAATATCCTGAAATCCAAAAGGCTGTGACAAACACCTTAGACGAAATCGCGATCAGACTTCGTGACGCCGACCAATTTGATGATGCTAAGGAGGCAGTAGTTGCTGCAAAAGACCTAGCTNNGAAATGGATGACTCACCTCTTTCAAGCACCGACATCGCGCGCTTTGATGCTCGATACGGTGGGATTTCTGGATATGCAGATGCTGCTTCCGTAAAGTCTAATTTGATGAATCACTACAATCGCCTAAGCCAAGAGCCAAGTGCGACTGGTATGTGGGAGTATCAAATGTATCGAAGCAAACTTGATGCTTCATGGAACAAAAAGATGGCTGCTGCTTGTGGTAAAAACCAAGAGTGTCGTCTTCAGTATCAGGACAATATTCGTGAAACTCAAATGGCTTCTCGAATTCTTCCGCAACGTGCTTATAAGGACTACTCGACACGTCGACGTGAAGAAATTCGGGAACAGCAACGCATCTATCAAGAGCAGCTTCGTATGGAAGCCGAAATGAATAAGCTCATGAGCGAATACAACAGTGAAGCAGTCGGTAACGGTTGGGCATCGACGGGCTGGAACGAAAACGGTCCTTCTGAAAATGCTTTCAGAAACAACAGTAGCTCCAACACAAGCACGCTTCCAACATTGTCTTCGGATCCAATTCTTCGATCGATCAGCACGGGTGGATCGAATGACTTCTTTACTAGTGGATCGTGACACATCGAGCTAACTAATCACTCATCTGTTCTCTAAGTAAGAGAGGCCTAGCAATGAAAATTGCTGGGCCTTTCATTTTTTTTGTTTGACCAACACAGACATCCGAGATTACTTGAATGAAGTTGCACTTCAATTTTTTTATAGGGGGTGTTCGAATGGCAACCGGAATGGTAAAATGGTTCAACGACAGTAAAGGTTTTGGTTTTATTCAAGCTGAAGGAACTGATCGAGATGTGTTCGTTCACTACTCGGCAATTCAAGGCGATGGTTTCAAGACCCTTGCTGAAGGTCAAAAAGTCGAATTCGAATTGACCGATGGACCGAAGGGCCCACAAGCTACAAACGTTTTCAAAGCGGCTCAAGTTTAAGCAAACTGTAATTTTGTGGTCCACACTCAGCTAGGTCGCTTCATTTCGACGCGCTGAAATTTAATCTACAAAGTTTTGTTTTGAAGAACGAAAAAAGCCCACCTTGTGATGAAGATCCAAGGTGGGCTTTTTTATTTTCTTATTGTCTAGGAAGTGAACCTGAATTACGCCGATCCGAACCGGTACCTGGACCGGTAGAGCCCTGATCGTTCTTTAATTTCTTTTCAGGATGATTGGATGTCGGCGGATCTCCGGCACCAGAAGTCGCTTTGGCTCTCACAGCAGCACGATACCTGAAGACCGCATCACCGGCGTGAACTGTAAAGCACNNGTGATCGACTTTTTGATTACAAGCCCGAGGTCATCGCGAATCAGCGAGATCGCTTTCAGAAAGAGATCCTGATTGGGGTCTGTTCCAGGTGATACGACCGGTACATGCTTAGCTAATGACTTGAGCGGTTCTTCTGTCTTCTTTGCTCGTTTCAAGTACAGAAATCTCTCATTACCTTCAGTCATATGCACAGAACTCATGAGTG
>DBAE01000043.1 GCA_002291495.1 Bacteriovoracaceae bacterium UBA1018
CGCTTACACCAGTCTTTGCTTGCAAAGCCTCGTTGCTTGCTTTGAGTTCCAAGACTTCTCGCTCTAGATCCTTCAGCCTCTCGGGGCTCGAAGCGTAGTTTTGCTTTTGATTAACCTTAAAGAGGTAATAAGAGCGACCTGCAGTTGCGAGCGCCAAAATCGTGACGAGTCCGGCAAGTCCGATCAATACGCCCACCCGAGTGATCCATCCAAGCGAAACTTGGAAAGTCCTAGAGACAAAACCGTCTTTAAAGACCATTAGAGTGACTTGATTGGACGACGAGGGTGATGAATTGTTCATTATCTTGAAAACGTTAGCGTTTCAAAAAAACAGTGTCAACTTGCGCGATGTTTTGTCCGATGTAGACATTGATGAAGATTGTCCTGCTAACCCCATATACTAATGCAGCGCACGAGCTAAAGGCGAGTCTCGAAGGAGACTCGGTTGCGATTTTTCATGCGCGCGATACGAGTGAAGCATGGCAACTCCTGCAAATTCATGGAGCTAGCTTAGATGTAGCCTTGGTTCATCGCGAAGGTTCGAGCGGGACGGGGGATGCTGGCCTTGGGTTTNNCGACAGGATCCTGCACATTCTGACCTTCCGATTATTATTACTTCTGAAAAATGGGGTGATGCTGAATTTTCAATTCATCAGTCTTCTCCTTCAGGGGCACACGCCTATCTAAAGACTCCACTTGATCCAGCAGCAGTCATCTCGGTCATCAATCAGGTCTTGGGAAGCGACATGCGAGCCGAAGCCAATAAGGCTCAGCTTCAGACTTCTCAATCCACCGGCTCTGACAACGCTCCGTTTTTGTCGATCGAGCCAGTTGCGACTTTAGAGCCATCAACTTCGTCTCCTTCAGACTCGCTCGATTTAGTGATCCAAGATGTGAGTTCGGTCTTTGAGCAGTCCGCTTCATCCAGCTCATCCTCAAACGTGGCGCCGCTTGATATTTCGTCCCTGATTCCTGGAGCATTGCCGCCTGGAATTACTGAACAAATTACTGAACAGCCTACTCCATTTGAAGCTGACCCATATGTCGCACAAACGATTGCTCCTGATTTCGTACAGGAGTCTGGTGCGCAAGCTGCCATCTCACCGGAAGTCTCAGATACCACTTATGAAGGTGCAACTCGAGTCATCTCAGCGACTCCGATCGAGCAAGATCCACAGGTCGTGGAGGAGATGCCTTATTTAACTCAGGCAACTCAGCATGCGGCAGCGCCAGATCGCCGCAGTCCTGGGCCGTTACCTTCGCGCGCAAGTCTTTACAGTCAACCTGTTGACGATGCTGTAGTGCCAGGTGGTGCAGCTTCAACTCCAGATGTTGAAACCTTAAAAAAATATCTACTCCTTCGTGAACAAGACGTGGCCGCACTATCAGGACAGCTCCGAAGTGCAAAAGACCAGGTCCGCTCCCTTGAAGAGACTATTAAGTTTGAAAAAGCTAGAAACACTGAGCTTTCTCATATGGTCGAGGAGCAAAAAGGTAAGATCGATCAGTTTGATAAGAAACAGCAGATCCAGTACGAAGCTGCCCAAAATGAAGTGGCTGAACTTAAGTTTCAGATGAAGCAACGTGCGGATAAAGCACGTCTCTTAGAATCTCAGATGAAGGAAGCGGTTGAAGAGGCCGAACGTCTCAAAGAGCGGGTACGAGTCGATATTCGTAAAATCCGTAATCGTGAGAAGGAGTTGGAAAACCGACTCGAGATCATGAAGAAAGATTCAGAAGCTCTGTTGGGAGCCCGTGAAAATAAGATTATTGAACTTAAACGCAAACTGGATCTTCTTGAATTTAATATGGATCTTCTCCAAGACCAGTACGCACGCGAAAAACAAATTTCTGCCACTCTCAGGGAGCGCCTGGCAAAAGCTGCCCAGGCCGTCAGGGTTGCCGGCGGACTTTTAAAATCCGGGTCTAGCGAAAATGGTGAACTTCGATCTACAATAGAAGGTACACCTGAAGAGCTTCATAACCCTGAAAAAGATGTGGATGTCGCGTGAAATCAATACCTGCATTCGAGTTTGATCCCGGTCAGCCGCCGAGACAAACGACTTTCAAAGTTTTAATTGTGAGCGAGGATCCGAAGCAGTCGGATCTCTTCACAGATCTCATTCGAGAAGTAGCAGATTGCCAAGTCGACGTGTTGAGTCGCATGGAAAGCTCTTTTGATTGGGTCAGTAAATCCAATTATCATCTCGTAGTTGTCGACAGTCCAGATGGACTGGGTTTCTTAGAGCAGATCAAGCGCGTAAGCCCAGTAACAAGCGTCGTGTTGGTATCTGAGCCAGCCTCGATCGAACAAGCCGTAATGGCAGTGCGAATGGGCGCAGAAGATTATCTTAAAAAGCCTGTTAGCATTGAAGCCTTTCAACTCGCTGTAAAGCGCGGACTCGATCGAAAAGCAGTTTTTGCTGATAGTACCGGAGTCTCCGGTTACCTCAATCTACTCAACTCCTGCCAAATGATTTCTGCCGCTCTTGAGCGCAACCGGATCTTTGGTATCGTGCGCAGTTACTTGGCACGAGAGCTCAATTCGAATTACTCTGCCATCTACACGCTAGGTGCTGATGGCTCTCTTCAACATATCGACAAAGATCTCCAGCAAGACCGTGTGATGGAAGAAATCATGGATATCGCACTTCATGCATCCAATGCGCTTGGAACCATGAGTGGCGGTAATGAGCATTATCGATTTGTTGATCGCGGGCAGCTGACCCCGGGTGTGTTTGTTTTCCGATTTCGATGTGGTGAAGATAAAGATTACTTCTGTGTCTGTTTGTCACCTAACAAACCTGATGACGTGATTGGTTTCGAAAATCGATTAAGAATCCTGCGCGTGCAGATCGATGTGACCGGTAAAAACATCACTGAGTACCAAGGTGTTCAGCAGATGGCCTACGTGGATGATGCAACAGGGCTCTATAATACGCGCTATTTGCATTACATCTTGGATCGCCAAATCGCTCAGTCTCAAGCATCAAAAACCTCCTTTGCGGTTTTGTTCATGGATGCGGATAAGTTTAAAAGTATTAATGACCAGCACGGACATTTAGTTGGTACTAAGCTTCTGAATGAACTCGGTCACCAACTCAAACAATATGTTCGCGATACAGATACAGTGTTTCGATACGGGGGGGATGAGTTCGTTGCAGTACTTTCACCTTGTGATCTCAACACAGGACAGATCGTCGCGGAACGGATCCGCCAATCCGTCGAACAATTTATATTTTGTAAGTCAGAAGGATTAGAGCTGCATGTCACCGTCTCGATCGGTGTCGCGCTCTTCCCAGATCATGCTGATTCGAAAAAAGCTGTCATCGATACTGCTGACCAAGCGATGTATCACGCTAAGAAGACCAGTCGTAACCGAGTCTTCATCGCCAGCAAAAATGAACCTAGCCTTAAAGTAGTCTCACCACCTGCTTCCGCCCCCACGAGTGCTCCGCGCGTGAAAGCCGCGCAAGGAAGCGGCACCGGGGGAGAAGGCAATGAGTGAGTCCACTCGTGCTCGTTTCAAATTAGTTGTAAGCGACTTTCACTTAGGTAAAGGGCGCTACTTTCGCGACGGTACTCAAAACATCCTAGAAGATTTTATCTACGATCGAGAATTTGCCGAGTTTTTGACCTACTACCGATCAGGGACTTATGCAGATGCCGAGGTTGAGCTGATCCTCAATGGCGACATCCTTAATCTGCTGCAGATCGATACTTGGGGTGTCTACACGCACTTGATCACAGAAAAGAGTGTGGTCCGCGCAGTCGAGCGGATCGTGGCTGGGCATCCGGATTTTTTCCAAGCTTTGAGAAAATTTGCTGCAACCCCAGGGCACTCCATCTCTTACGNNATGGGCAATCACGACGTGGGCATGATGTGGCCTGGAGCAAGACGCGCGTTTTCAGCCGCGTGCGAAACCGAAGTCAAATACCACGACGTCTACTATCTCTTTGATGGTGTGTACGTGGAGCACGGCCAGCAGTACGAACGCTTTGCACGCACCGATATGCAACGACCTTTCATCACGCGTGGACTACCTGAGCCTGTGCTCAATCTCCCTTGGGGGTCGCTCTTTGTGGCAGTGGTGCTGCCTGAAGTAAAACAAGCTCGTCCGCATGTGGATAAGGTGCGACCTTTCTCACAGTTTTTGATTTGGACTTTGATCCATGATCTTTGGTGGTCACTTCGTACGGGGCTCCGGATCGTGAAATTTGTTTTTGATACTTTGCTCTTTAAGACTCGGTATCAAATTAAAAAGGGCGTGAAAGAGCAACTCAGTTTGCTCAAAGAAATTACGCTCTACCCAAGTTACGACAAGATTGCGTTTAAGATCCTAGACGAGCGAGATGATGTGAACTGCGTGATCTTTGGTCATACTCATATCCTGCGCTACCGTCAGTATCGCGAAGGTAAAGAGTACTTTAATGAAGGCTCATGGAATGAAGTGACTAATCTTGATCTCAGCGAGTACGGAACACGCACTCGATTGACCTATGCTTTCATCGAGTATCCAATCGTGCAGGTAAATACTGAAGGCGAGTCGACTACTGCGCCCGTGGTGCCTGCGGTAAGACCGCATGTGCGGTTGAAAGAGTGGAAGGGCGTTTGGAAGCCTGAGACGGATATACAGGTTTAGTCCACCACACTTCTTGCATCTCCTCTCAGCGTGTCATCGCAATATTATCTCTCATTCGTAATCATTGGCGCAGTGCTCTTTCTGATGGCGATCTCGTCGTCACTAGTTAGGAGACTGCCATTAACTACTGCAATCTTATACTTGGCCGTAGGTTTTGGAATTGGGCCTCACGGTCTCAATCTCTTGGAGATGGATCCGCTTGAGTCCGCGCGGTTTTTGGAACGCGCGACTGAGCTGGGCGTCATCATTTCTCTTTTTACGGCAGGTTTAAAACTTCGCCTCCCGCTCAAGCATCCATCCTGGAAGCTTGCGCTCAGGTTAGCCACAGTCTCGATGGTGTTGACGGTAGGGATGATCGCCGCTTTGACTCATTTTTGGTTCGGACTACCCATTGGTGCTGGTATTTTGCTTGGGGCAATATTGGCTCCTACCGATCCCGTTTTAGCTTCTGATGTTCAGTTAGGACACGCGGAAGACAAANNGACAAAGACCGACTGAGATTTAGTCTGACTGGTGAAGCAGGTCTCAATGATGGGACTGCATTTCCGTTTGTGATGCTAGGTCTTGGGCTTCTTGGTGCACATGAAATCGGAGGCTCAGGTATCCGATGGTTCACTACAGATCTTTTGTATGCGATTGCCGGAGGTTTAGGGGTTGGGGTCTTTTTCGGTGCATGGGTTTCAAAGCTCCTTTTTCGTTTGAGAGCGCAGAAGTCTGAAGCGATCATTCTTGATGATTTTCTTGCGTTGTCCCTTATCGCGCTTTCGTATGGGACTGCACTCCTCATGCATGTGTACGGATTTTTGGCCGTGTTTGCCGCAGCTTTGACTTTACGCCAGGTCGAGCGATCGCAAACTGGAGGTG
>DBAE01000279.1:0-5142 GCA_002291495.1 Bacteriovoracaceae bacterium UBA1018
AAAAGGTTCTCTGGAGAACCTCAAGCACGCGCCACTTCTCCAGAGAACTCCAAACCTTGCGCGCACAAAACCCCCACTCAACCCACCAGCACCGCCCACCGCACGCACTTACTAAACCCGTTCGCGCACCCAGTTCGCGAAACTTGTCACATCAAAGAATTGATCATGTGCATGAGTACAAGGATCTACATCCCAGTAAGAGTGCCAACTTGCACGCACGGCGTGGGCGCCCACATCACGGGCCGACGAAACGTCATACTCATGATCTCCAACCATCGCGACCTGAGAAATATCACAGCCAAATTGATCGACGATTCTCAGTAATCCTTCAGGGTGTGGTTTTCTCAAACTGACGCAAGTTCCGCTCACAAAGGCATCCACGTAGGAACCTAAGCCAGCATGTTTGACGATCAGAGAAGCTGACTCATGATCCCGATTGGTCCAAATGGCGATTCGAGACCCTCGAGACTTGAGATGCTCTAGGATCTCAATCATTCCTCCAAACGGCTTGATCTTTTCCGCATCTGCATTACTGACTACTTGAAGTCTTTCGAAAGCGGGTTCAACGCGATCTGTACCCAAGTGGCGCGCAAAAAAGTCTCTCAAATGATCTGTTAGCGCCGAGTGCTTCAGGTCATCAGAAAACACTTTTCCGTGCTCTTCGAAGATGGACTCGAGTGATCTAAAATAGTGAGAAAATGAGTCGACAAGCGTGCCGTCGAGATCAAATATCCAATTTTTCATATTTGCTAAGATCTAACTGAAGCCGGTGATGAAATGCAATATGATGAGATCTCAAAGCGGCCTAACACTAGGACATCAGCTCTCTGTTTAACCTCCGATCACCTCCTCGACTACCTCATCGACTACCTCATCGATTAACCTCCTTGAGCCGCGCAGATATTTATGACAAAACTGGTCGTATGATTCATTTGACCGGCATCACCAAGCAGTATGGACAGAAAGTCCTCTATAGAGACGGAAGTTTCCAGATTAGACCAGGCGACAAGATTGGCCTCGTAGGCCCCAACGGTGCCGGAAAAACTACCATTTTTCGTATTATCACAGGCGAAGAAGGCGTCGACACGGGTGATGTGAACATCGCAGATCGCCTCATCATCGGATACTTTTCTCAAGACATCGGCGAAATGAAGGGTAAATCTGCGCTCGAGCAGGTTAAAGCGGGCGCTGGACGCATCTCTGATCTAGCTGGCAAACTGAGCAAATACGAAAAACAACTCGAAGATTCCGCAATCAATCCTCTTTCAGATGATGCAATGGCCGAACTCCTAGAAAAATACGGAGAAGCTCAACTCGAATTCGAACAAAGAGGCGGCTACGATCTCGATTCACGAGCTAAAGCCATCCTGACAGGACTTGGGATTGGGCCTCAGGATTACGATCGACCTGTCGAAAGTTTCAGCGGAGGTTGGAAGATGAGGATCGAGCTTGCTCGAATTCTTGCACTCAATCCAGACGTCCTTCTCATGGACGAACCTACCAACCATTTGGACCTAGAATCGATTATTTGGCTCGAAGAGTGGCTGATTAATTACAAGGGATCTTTAGTCATGACAAGCCATGACCGCGAGTTTATGAATCGAATCGTAAAACGCATTGTAGAGGTAGCCAACAAATCGATTACTACCTACAGCGGTAATTACGACTTTTACTTAAAAGAGCGTGAAATCCGACAAGATCAACTCTTAGCTGCGCACCGAAAACAGCAGGATATGCTCGCCAAAGAAGAAGAATTTATCGCTCGTTTTGCTGCTCGCGCTTCGCATGCCGCGCAAGTGCAATCGCGAGTCAAAAAACTTGAAAAGATTGACCGTATTGAAATCCCGGCCGAGGAACGTACCATCAAGTTTGACTTTCCTAACCCACCTCGCAGTGGCAACGAGGTTGTTAAACTGGAAAAAGTTGGAAAGACCTACCCGTTAGATGGAGGTAAGACTAAATCTGTTTTTGGTGGTGCAAGCGGAGTCGTAAAACGACTCGACAAGATTGCAGTCGTCGGAGTTAACGGTGCCGGTAAATCAACCCTCCTCAAAATAATTTGCGGAATGACTGAACCAACTGATGGACACTCCTCACTCGGAGCCAGCGTAAAACTAGGCTATTTTAGCCAGCATTCGTTAGATATTCTCAACGCCAACAATACCATTTACGAAGAAGTATATAGTCGCGTTCCAGATGCGACTATTGGATACGTTCGTAATCTTCTGGGCGCATTTCTTTTCAGCGGAGATGATGTGCACAAAAAGATTTCGGTACTCTCCGGAGGCGAAAAGAGCCGAGTTGTCCTAGCGACTATGCTAGCTAATCCAGTAAACTTCTTAGTTCTCGATGAGCCGACTAACCATTTAGATATTCGATCGCGCGAAATCCTGCTCGAAGCCATTCAAAAGTTTGATGGCACCGTCATGATTGTGAGCCATGATCGCCACTTTCTGAAGTCTATGGCTAATCGGGTGTTTGAAGTGGATCACGGAGAGCTTCGTGTCTACGAAGGCAATTACGACTACTATGTCTCGCAAAAAGCCAAACAATCTGCTTTGAACTAGTTACAAAGTCGCACCTTACTTAGCGCTACTACGTACCATAGACTGCCTACGAACACCTTTTTGTGTAAGCCCATAGATCATAATCTCTTGTCGATTACTGGATAGCTGCTTTGCCTTTGCTCGAACCATCCCCATCGCCTGGACGTGTTCGACCCAGTTTGGAATCTGATCGGCAAATGACCACTGATTGAGTTTGACTGTGAGAAATACGCCTAAGAGGCTCTCAGTCATGCGTGAAGCGAGGCGGTCTATCGAATAGAGCGATATTCGTGGCTCTACATTCATATCGAGCAGTAGCCAGTCAACTCTGGCAGGCAGCTCTTCACGAAGCACATTAGCTACAGGCCTTTGGATATGAGAAAACTTCGGATTTTTCATGCAGACAGGATGCATCTCTCCCGGATCAATTCCCACTACTTGTAATCCGCGAGCAAGAAGTGCGTAACTTGCTCCACCGGGTGCGCTGCCTACTTCAACTGCGATATCTCCTGACGAAATCGGCGCACCTACCCACTGAATAGCTTCTTCCAGTTTTAAATAGGCTCGCGACGGTGCATCTTTTGGANNAATTTCCCTTGTTTAAATGGTGGATGAAACGCCGAATGTCGATGAAAGCCGATCCAGGCTTCTTTTTCTTCGACCATAACAATATCAAGCACAAGCTGCCCTGAACTCAAGTGAGCGTCCGGGGCATGCAACTTTGTTTGGGTCTGTTCCTTAAATGCTTCACGATGAGGCATCGCCCATTGATCATGCTGATAACTCAGAGGTTCATCCCCAGGCAAAAACTGATCCCTTTGCCAAAAGTGAAGATGAAATGCTTCGGAAATACCGGAGAGTGCGTGATCAATCTCCGCAATCCAAGCAGGTGATTCAACGGACAGTTTACCTAAGCTCACCCCGTACGAACGAGCAAAAACCGAGTTGAGTTCGAGCTCTGGCGATATCTTTCCGGCGGGATTTTTGAAGGTAACAAAACCGGGTCTAGAAAAGGCAAACTTGTATTCGGGCACGACCCGCAACAGCTCCTTTTTTAGAGCTGGCTCTGCGCCTACTTGACAGGTGACAAACAAAAATGGGGATTGATCAGGTGACTGAAGCACTCAAGCACCCTAACACAGCGCTTAGCCAGTCGCAGCACTCTTTTGTACGAAAAGGTCGTAGAGCTGCTGAACCAAAGCGGGATCATAAGGGGCGTGCGACGGATCATTGATGTTTCTAAGCCTCATGTGCGTGAGGGCTTCAAGAGGCGTCATGGTCTTTTTGCCCGGAACTGTAGAGGTCAGCTCGTCGAATTCATCGGCCATGGCGAGAACTTGCGCTTCACGCAAGATGCGGGTTCCTGTTAAATTATGAGGAAAACCGCCTCCTGAGAACTTTTCGTGGTGTTGCATAATAATTTTCGCCACGATTTCAGGAACAATCATTTTTCTAATTTTAATCAAGCTCACCGAGTACTCTGGATGCCTTTCATAGAGCTTTTGTTCGTCCACAGTACGCATGCTTTCCGGCTTCAACTGGATGTCCTGGGGCACATCCGCTAACCCAATATCATGCAACAGACCCGCGATAGCCATTTGCTCAGGAACGCCAATTCCCATGCCCATTGAAAACAGTGCCGCATAGGTAGCAGTGTTGGCAGAGTGTGAGTAAGAGGTATTTTTGTTTCCTGTTACTCCCATTAATTTCTCGTACCAGTTTCCATTAGCGAGCTCTGAGCCCACGATGTAAGACTTTACGATTCCTTGGCAGTCTGCCAGGATCTGGCGACCTTGAGTAACGGTAGCTTCTTTAGCTGAGTCGTTAAACATCCCACTCATGAGCTCCCGAATCGCTGTCTGAGTCTTATCGCGCTTTTCGGTCTCGCTCATAGTGGCATCTTTGCCCAAACTTCGAAGCTGTTCCGCCGTGTATTCGTAAACACGTTTCATTTGCTCTTGAGGTACGTGGATCGAGTTTACTGAATGTTTTTGAAGAGTTTTGGTTCGATCTTCATCAATAGGATCACCCGCGGCAGAGTACTTGACGTACTTCTTGTTCATCGGAAAAAAGATAAAAGTATCGAAACTTAAAGCTTGATTGGGTTTGATATCGATCAGCTTGACGCTTCTGAAGGATCTAATGGCACCTTTACTGGCATTAGAGATCGCGTCTTTCATGAACTGTTCAAAAACTTCACCGTCCATCGGCATCAAGAAAGCTTCATCAAAACCGTTTTTCTTAAGACTTTTCTGATCAAATCCAACGCGGACGGCCGTTACATAGACAATAGGAATACTTTGATTTTGCATCCGCAGCACTTGAGCTGCTTCAATGAGAGAAATCCCCTCAGGAGCTTGACCGCACACAATGATCGAAGGAAGCGTTTCGAGCTGCTCCTCCATCAACGCTTCGAGATTATACTCTCTCTCGATAATTTGGTCTCTTGGCAATAGGGTCTCAAGGATTTGAGCAGTGTTCTGATTGATCCCTACAGCGAGAACATATACTTTAGGTGCAGTCGGAGAAGACATCTATCTCCCTTCAGCCAACCATTTTCTTATGAACTGCCTCGAGTTTTTCCTTCAGAGCGTCG
>DBAE01000279.1:5176-5831 GCA_002291495.1 Bacteriovoracaceae bacterium UBA1018
ATTTGATGCTGCTCAGCTTCAGCAGTACAGAGAACAAAAGGAATTTTTCCGAATCGGCTATCAGCTCGAACTCGTTTTAATAGGTCTAAGCCAGAAGAGTTAGGCATGTTCCAATCTGAAATGATCAATCCAAAAGGAGGGTTGGCTGAATTCACTGCTTCCCAAGCAATTGCTCCGTCTGCCGCTTCAGTAATGTCTGAAAATCCCAATTCCTTGCAAACTTTCGAAACTAACTTTCTCATCGTCATCATGTCATCGACGACCAGGATACGTGTACTTGGGGCAAACATATTAATCCTCTCCTTGGACTATATCTACGGCGCTAATAATGAAAACTGATCCCTAGCCTTTAATGGTTCCAGGTTTTGTCTAAATTTTCAATAATTAATCCCACAGTTTATGTTTAAGATCCCCAAACTCTCTATGTCGATCATGACCGACATAATCTCTTAGGAAATATTATAGAAGAGGCAGGNNATTAGTCGCTTGCAAAATCCCCGATTCGAGGTTGTGTGCCTCCCAAAAATAAAAGGAGGGACCCAGAAACTGGATCCCTCCGCTTATTCCCCCATATTACTGGGAGACTCTTTCAACTACGAGGACAGGCTTAGTAAGCTTTTTGTCCAGCTTTCTGACCTGCTTTTTGTCCAGCCTT
>DBAE01000216.1 GCA_002291495.1 Bacteriovoracaceae bacterium UBA1018
AGTCATGAAGGTCGTCAAATGGATCACCTTTTCAGAGTCTCTTTCGATAGATTTTGAATCCCGCGGATTATATATCGACCACAATACGAGCGAAGAAGAACTTCTTAAACTCTTAAAGAAATCAGTTAAAAAATTAGACTAAGGGAAAGTTAAGCAGCCTTTTCTGTCGCTGCCTGACGGCGCAAGATCGTTGCAAGAAGTCTCACAAGGTCGCTGTCGTACTTTTTAGGCTCAGAAGCCAACATCTCGAGCGCTTTCTCGACTGGGAATGCTTGGCGATAAGGGCGATGACTAATCAGCGCGCTGAAAGCGTCGACCATTCCCACAATTTTGGCGGGATAAAAAATCGCATTGCCCATCAACCCGTTTGGATAGCCTTCTCCGCCTGGTTGCTCATGATGTTGATACACGATCCATCGTACTTCATCAGGGATGTTTGGAGTATTCTCGATCATTTGGAGACCCAATTTTGGATGGGATCGTTTGATCGCCATTTGTTTTGGATCTAGATTGTGTCCTTTTTCTAGGATCTCTTTTGGAATTTGCGAGTTTCCAATGTCGTGCAAAAACCCACCCAGTCCAATGATCTCGATCATGCGCGTATCAAACTGACCACTCGCTTTAGCAACCAAGATACTAAAAATACTAACCGCGATCGAATGATAGTAAAGGTACTCGCCGTGAGAAACGAGCTTAAGAATCAAGGCGAGAGCCTTTGGCTCTTCTGTCATCAAGGCGACATAGTTCTTGATTACTTTTTGAGAGTTATCAGCAGTCTCTGGTGGAATAGAAAAATTGGTAAAAATCTCCGCCATGTTTTGCTCAGTCATGTTGAGCAGAGTCGCGATTTTCTTTTCTTGGCTGGTGCTTGGATCTGAAAAGATACTGTCGGCGGTTTTTGCCACAAAAGTTTCGTACGCTTCACGGTCTTCTTCTTTGATGAAAAGCTCCGTGACACCTTTTTGCATGTAGTTCGCTAGGCGTTTGTAGTCCAGACCCGTCGTACGCGAAAATACGTGCGCGTAATTGTCGTCATGAATACGCAAAAAGAGATCAAACGAAATGTCTCTCGTTACGTTCCTAAACGAAGAAATTGGGACTGGTTTATATTCCTTCTGGCTCACTGAGTTACCATCGGATGGAATAGAGATAAACATTAGCACTAGAATATAAAAGCAATTAGGTAATTAAAGCCCAGTCAATTTTGGCCGATAGGTAAATGTGTCCTCCTGGACAAACTCGGATAGGGATTCACACCGAGACTAGAGAGAGGGAATTTACCATGCGCCAAACAGGCACATTTAAAAACTTATCGATTCAATTGGTGACTGTCTTAACGGCAGTGACTTCACTCTTGGCACCGACAAAAATCTGTCAGGCCGAAGACTTTCGAGTCTACAGCATCTATNNGAAACTCCTCAAAAAGATTATTACGTCAACATGGGCACAGCGCAGGGCCTAAGAGTTGGATCGGTCTTAGAAGTACAACGAAAAACTCCTACTTATGATCTGTCTAATCAGAAGCTTTATAAAGATGTGAGTTTCCCAATCGCTCGTTTAAAAGTAATCCATGCCGAATCCAATGCTTCTATTGCTCGACTAGAAAAAATGCTTCCAGCCGACAAAACTCCAGTCATCAGTCCGAATGCTGTGATGGTTGGTGATTTCGTCAATCGCGCGAATTAGTGTGAGGCCAGTGGGCTGGTGAGCGCGGTGGGCGTTTTTTGAACGCCCTGGTGTTCCGGCCATTATTTGTCTGCAGCCTTTTTAGATGGCCGATTAGGCGGCGGACCTATCGATGATGACTTTTCGCTTACGCAGTGAGTGCTCATCTTTTCGCGCCCTCAAACCCCTCTTTTGATACGGAATAAATCCAAGCGCCTCAAGTGTGTTCTGAAGTACATACTTACAAGCTCTTTTGTAATCTCGGCCCCATTCAATAATACGAGTAAATGGTCTGGCGTCCCAGAACCGCAATGCTTTGGCGCTACCGCGTTCCACACCGAGCGTGATTCGAGCAATTAGGCCCGAGACTGAACGAATAAATGCGTTAAAATCTTTTCTAGAGCTAGGCAGCACAATGAGGTGCAAATGATTACCACTGTTAGCAAAACGATAAACCTTTACTCCTTTTGAGCTGGCTGTGCGTCTGACTATCGTCTCGATCTTCTTAGAGCGGTTGCGATGAAGAAAAGAAAGTTCACCACGCGCTAGGGATGATCTCATTACCAAGTGCATCGGGCGCTTGAGTGAGATCGGTCGTGCTTCACGTGCGTTACCTCGGAGGAGGGATCCTCCGAAGTCTTTTTTGAATTCTTTATCGAAGCTTTTGAAATGGTACTGCATAAGAAGTGGCTAATTTTTATCACGTGCTTCAGCGATGTCAATTTCGGAATCCTTAAATACCCAAATTACTGCAAATAGGGCCAGCTAATCTCGACTTCCTAAGATCTGTTTCACTTTGCCTAACTGTGCTCGCACCTAACTCTGTTCGCGCCTAGACCAGAAATCCGCCGCAATTCATGGAGCTCCCCAAAAAAAATCCCCTCGCCACCAATTAAGATGGGAGGGGGATTTTCTATGGGTCGCGTATTAGAATCCAATTACATTACGTTAGCGGTCACCTCCTCTGAAGTTCCACCGCCAGCTGTCGCAGATTGGCCATCTTCACTGCGGCCGCGAGATGGCCACCCCAGAAAGTTGACATAGTCAGCATGCACTTCAAATGAAAGCCTACTAGTTCCGTCCTTTGCATCGAATTTGCGAGAGCGAACCATTCCTTCGATAAAAACTGGCGCACCTTTCTTGAGATACTGTGCGCAGTTCTCTCCCTGTTTCCCCCAAGCGACGACTCGATGCCATTGGGTCTCTTCGTTGAGTCCTTCTTCACCATTCTCATCGGGCGTGCCGTCGCGAGTACGACGAGTTGTCGCCAATGGAAATTGAACCACAGGCAAGCCTGCTTTTGTTTCACGTTGAACTGGGTCTGCACCCAATCGACCAATCAATATGATTTTATTTACGTCTTTCATATAAAGACCTCCTTATGCCCGGCCATTGTGCGGGGACCATGCCGATCCAACTCAGTAATAAACCCAGGCCAGCGCCGAAAACACGGACGGACGAACGAGATCCGGACTCACCCAGCTCGCCAACTTGTTGAACGGCCTGCGACACACAGTCGGAGACCGCGGAACATACTCGCTCCGTCAAGATTCCCACACTATAAACAACGTCTCACATTCGCTAATATGGATGTCGATGATGCGTCTTTCACAGATATTGCTTCTTCTATTGGCTTTCTACTCAACGGCGGCGCTTCGCGCTCAAGAGACAACCACGCTCGAAGAAAATTCGGCGAGCAGTAACCGCCTGCCAATCTGCACATTACTCACGCGCTCCGAAAGTGAACTTATTCAGGAGCTCATGGTTCATCTTTATAAAGATCCACCCACCACAAAATTAACTTCCCCTGAAGGTGGAGCGAGACTCCTCAAGTTTATCTATTCCCAACAGGGTCTCTTACGAAATTCAGTGAGTGGTTTGAAACCCCTAACGGGTCGAGATCTTAATTACTTGTGGAACACTGCCATTAATAAGGTGATCAATAATTACAAATATCAAAAACTTTTTACTTTCTTCGCTAAGATCGAACATCAAACACTTGATGGCTCATTTCTTCACGTCAGCCCCGAAGGAAAGATGGTTCTATTTAGTCCAGAGGGCCGCATCTACCGCGCGTGGCCAGGTTACGATAAGTCCGTTTATAAATCGTTTCCAGAGCGTCTCAAAGTACCGACAATCTGGCCGATCGAGAAAAATGAAAAAGGCATTTATTACTTCCGTGATCCACGCCCACAAAATCCAGGTGAAGAACCAACAATCTTCTACTTCCAGCAAATGGACCAAGATGGAAACGCGATCCGGGGAACCTAAACTCAAGCTCCCTGTCCGAGATGCATTGAGTCAAACCCCGCTCATTACTTCAGAATAATCAAATACGTGATTTATCTCGTTGATTTTTGACGTTCTTGCTTTATCTTGGGGGCTACATTTCAAAATTTTTCCGATTTACCGGAGGTTTCATGTTTCGATATTTACTGGCCGCTTTCACAATCATGACTGTGATTTCCGCAACTGGTTGTAAGACCGCTAAGAAAGCGGAAGAACCAACCGATGTTACCAGCGCAGCCGCTGATGAAAACACCATGGGTGATTCTGATTCAGGCAAAGCGATGGGACTTCAAACTGTCCGCTTTCCTTACGATTCATTCGCACTCGATGCAGAAGCTAAAGGCGTATTGAAAGCGAATGCCGAAATCCTAAAAGGAAAAGGCAGCGCAAAGATTCAAATCGAAGGTCACTGCGATCAACGCGGCGGCATTCAATACAACATCGCTCTAGGTGAAAAAAGAGCGACTGCTGTGAAGAAATATCTTCAAGATCTTGGCGTCAATGCGGAACGCATCACAACCATCAGCTACGGTGAAGAGCGTCTCATTGACACCTCTGAGACTGAAGCTGCTTACGCCAAAAATCGCCGAGCAAACTTCGTCATCACCTCCCGCTAACAGATCGTTTGCAGAGATAGTGACAAGTTCGTTTTTTAGGTTAAGCTTATAGAGTGAGCTATCCTCAAAAACAAAATTTTAAAAAGGGATCAAACATCAAAGTTTGGTCCCTTTTTGTTTTTATCGGACTAGGCACAATAGGCTGCTCGATTATGGTCCAGAGACCCGTCCAGAGTATGTCGGATACCTCGGCCGCCATCCGAGCTGCCCGTGAAGTGAACGCCGAGACTCTGAGTCCTGACCTTTTTCGACAGGCAAATGAGGCATTCCTCAAAGCTAAGAATGAGTACCGCCTGAAAAATTTCAACCTGGCTGAAAAGTATGCATTAAGAGCCCGAAAGCTCGCTGAACAAAGTGAGTTTGAATCTCTTCAAGGTGGAGCAACTCGGACCAGTACTGCACCCGCCGAAGATGCACCTCCCCCTCCCCCAGAGCCCTATGATTATCCCGAGCCAAGTGGCACTCCTGCAGTAGATTTACTTCAGGGTGGTGGACAGGGTGGCAACGGCGGAAACCCACCAGATCAGGCTCCTGAGCAGCCCAAGGCACCTCCAGCGCCTGGCACGCCTTGAGATCGTCGATCCTGTTGCAGGCCAAGCAGGTTCTGAGTTACTCTTGGGAGATATGAAAAATTCATTAGTATTCATCACAGTAGGCGCATTGAGCCTCTCAATGTCAGGATGTCTTAAGACACGTGCTCAACTTCGAGACGAAGGTGAAGATACGTCACGACCCGTTCCAACTCAGGTGCAGGACGTTCAGCCTAAGGATAGTTATGTTGTTGAAGAAATGAAGGGCGAAATCACTCGCCTCACAGGTCGTCTTGAAGACCTCGAGCGAAATCGACAACAAGAGAGCGCCGATAAAGCTAAAGAGAAGTCCGAGGCCGTGAAAGCACTCGAAACTCGAATCGCTGAGCTCGAAAAGGCTCAAGCCGATATGATTGAGGCGCTCAAAAAAGCACAAGCTCATCAAGCAGCCAACACTGAAGCTCCTGAACACTTTGAAAAAGGTAAAAAGGCCTATCAAGCAAAGGATTACGAGGAGGCAGTTGAGCACCTGGGAAACTACCTGAAGAATCCGAAGGCGAAGGACGCTGAAGAAGCGACCTTTCTTCGGGCCGAAAGTTATTACGGACTCAAACAGTACAAAAAGGCGATTATCGACTACTCAAAATTCCCTGAAAAATACACCAAGTCCAAAAGAATGCCGGTGGCTCTCTTTAAGATTGGTCAGTCTTTCGAAGGTCTGGGAATGAAAGAAGACGCAAAGGGCTTTTATCAAGAGCTCGTAGATAAATTTCCGAAATCCGCAGAAGCAAAAAAAGCTAAAGGCAAACTGAAGTAACTCATGACCAATGCAAAAGTGTTTCGTGCATGGATCGCACTAGCACTAGCACTGGCAGGTCTAGCGGTAACAAAACCGACTTCTGCACTTGCGGTCACACTCATCTACTCAAACGATGTATTAGGAGACATAGAGCCCTGCGGGTGTCGCGAAAATCCTCTAGGTGGATTTCTCCGAAAGGCAGGGCTCCTCTCAAAGCTCTCCCAATCCGACCAAAAAGCTGAAGAATTTCTCCAAGTCGATGGTGGCAATCTTTTATTTCAGACGGATGAAATTCCTGAAGCCTTAAANNATTCAAGCTACGTACGTTCTGAAAATGATGAAGGCTCTCGGGCATCAGGCAGTGGTGCCGGGTCCGAAAGATTTTGCTCTTGGTGCAGCTCGACTCAAAACTTTGGTTAAAAATGCAAAGATAGATTTCTTGGCCGCAAACCTAAAATCCAAAAACGGTTCGCCTCTCTTTCCGGCATCGAAGGTCTATCGATTTAAGGAGTTCAGGGTAGGAGTGATCGGTATCGTTGGCGACGCGCTCATGTGGCCAAAAGAGCTTAAAACTGAAAACTCCATAAAAGCGGCAAAAAAAGAGATCCAAGTACTCAAAGGAAAAGTAGATCTAATTGTCGCTCTTACCCATCAAGGTCATGAGGCCGATCAAGCACTGGCCAAGGCTGTTACAGGTATCGACCTTATTGTTGGCGGTAATTCTCAGTCATTTTTACAGTCGCCCATTAACGAAAATAGTACTCTGATATTTCAGTCCTCGTTTCGCAATCAGTACATCGGCGTACTACCGATCAATAGACCTGTTTCAAAACCTCTGGATCTCGCAAACCACCGCTTAGTTGCTCTCGATATTCAGTATGAGCAGGGCATTTCTGATCAGCGCTTTACAGAGGTAAAAACTCTAGTGGAGCAGTTTAAAGCAAGCATTGCTCAGGCGAATAACGAAAATGAAATCAAACTTGACGCTGCTTCATCTCGATCAAAAAAAGTGAGTTATCAAACGTTTCCGAAATGTGCGGAATGCCATTTGAAGCAGTTCGACTTTTGGCGAAAAACGCAGCACTCAAACGCACTCGAGCCCCTACTCAAAAGTAACCAGGCAGGAAACTTGGAGTGTTTAGGCTGCCACTCCCTCGGCTTAGGGCAAGCCGGTGCATTTAAAAAAATAACTCAAGCAGGAGAGATGAGTACGGGACCGCTGGAAGCTTCTCCAACGGATACGGCAGAACCTGCCCCTGCAAAAAAGAAATATCTTACTCTTGAGGCGCTTGCTCCTCACTTGAGAACGCTTCATGAGGCGAAAACCTTAGATCAGAATGTAAAGAAAACCTTGGGAAGCCTCCATAAGAGCTGGGTTCCAGTCCAATGCGAAAACTGCCATCAAGCCGGCGGGGAGCATCCTTTCGCTGGTTCCTACACAAAAACTGTGGCACAAACAGCATGCCTGAAGTGCCATATGCCGGACCGAGCACCTGGTTGGTATCAGGCCAATGGCAAACTCGATTCACAAATTTACGAACAAAAAAGGCTCAGTATTACCTGCCCGAGTGGCGAATTAGACTATGACGACTCTTCTAGGAATTGAAAGCTCTTGTGACGAATGTAGCGCCTCAGTGGTTCGCTACACTCCAGACGAGATCAAAGTACTTAGCCTTTCTACATTTTCTCAAGTCGACCTCCATAAGCCATATGGAGGTGTGGTCCCAGAGATTGCCTCACGCAATCACTTAGAGACGATTAATCCAATGATCGAGCAAGCGATCACGGATTCTGGCATTTACGCTCAAGACTTAGATGCAATAGCTGTCACTAATCGACCTGGACTCGTAGGGGCCCTTCTTGTGGGTGTGAGCGCAGCCAAGGCTCTTGCCTATGCGCTTAAAAAACCGCTCGTGCCTGTTCATCATCTCGAAGGTCATGCGTCCAGTATTTATCTGCGATCACTTCATCCAAAGTCTCCGATCGCAAATCTTCCGCCAAGAAACGAGATCCCACTTCCACTCATGCTTGCTATCGTTTCGGGAGGACATACTAATCTCTACGTGGTTAAGTCCCCCCCAGAGATCTGGCCATTAGATTTTCTTAAACGCTCACTTGTCGGTAAGTCTCGCGATGATGCCGCCGGTGAAGCTTTCGATAAAACGGCAAAGATCCTAGGTTTTCCTTACCCAGGCGGAATGTGGATCGATCGCACCGCCCAAGGTGGCAATCCCAAAGCCTTTGACTTACCTCGTGCGCTTCCACAAAAGTCTGTTTTTGATTTTTCATTCAGCGGACTCAAAACCGCCGTTGCACTGACAGTGGATAAGCTCAAAAAAGACAACTCGCTTGAAGAAAACCTGAAGGATCTATGTGCCTCGATCCAGGAAGCCATTGTTGATGCGCTCCTTTCTAAAATTTTCCTCGCCTCTCGCGAATACGGATGCCGATCACTCGCCATCGTCGGCGGAGTTGCAGCTAACAGTCGATTGCGTGAACGACTCAACAGCGAGTGGAAATCTGCTGGCTTTGTCATGCCGCCGTTTTTTCCAGAGATGACCTACTGTACAGACAATGCTGCAATGATTGCGGCTGCCGGAGCATTTCGCTTTAGGCAGGGCAATTTTATGAAAGGCACGGAGTTTTTAACTCTCAATGCCGTAGCCAACCCCGAGATCTAAATCATGCCTGCACATGGAAAACGACGAGCACTGGGTCAGCACTTTCTAAAGAATGAAAAAGTCATTCAGACCATTGTCTCTAAAACTTCTGAACTTGCTCAAAAGTATCAGTGTCGCGCCCTTTTAGAGATTGGACCAGGAAAAGGAGCCATCACTTATCCGCTCCTCAAAGAGATCTCAGGTATTGAAGAATTTCTGATTGCTGAAAGAGATGAAGCATTCATCAATAATTGGGAAAGTGAGCTGGCCAATAATCCAGCGCTCAAGCGGGAATATTTGTGCCGAGTACTGGGTGGTGATTTCTTAGATCAGCCCAATGATGCTTTCCTCAAGAGGACGCCACTCATAGTTGCTTCGAACCTTCCTTACAGCGCTGGCACGGCTATCGTGGTGAGACTCGCCTATCATCCTGAATCTATCCCTGCCATGGTCCTCATGTTTCAGGCAGAAGTTGCTGAACGGCTCCGAGCAGAGCCCAGCACAAAAGCTTGGGGTAGTTTATCGATTTGGATCCAAAATCGGTGGGATGTAAAAAAACTTATCGCCGTGTCACCAGGATCCTTTCAACCCCCTCCAGAGGTAAACTCGGAAGTTGTTGTCTTAGAAGCCAGGCAAACGCCTCGCATCCCGATGCGACCAGAAGACGAAAACCATTGGGAATCTTTACTTAAAGTTTGCTTCTCGCACCGGAGAAAAATGCTTCGGTCGGGCCTTCCTAAGTCTGGTCCGTGGCAAAACGCCTTGGAGCTCTCCCAAGTCGATGGTAGTAAGCGTAGTGAAGCACTTCAATGGGACGAATGGCAGAGGCTTTTTGAAGCCTATCTTAAGGTCAAATCTGGCCAGTAAGAGGCAATAAGTGAGTTCGTCCCTAAACAGGACTGAACATGAAAAAACCGCAGCAATACATTCTAGCCTTCGTCTCACTGCTTTGTGGGGCCCTCGTTTCACCACTGGCTCTAGCCAATGTAGGTGATGTTTTCGGTTTTGGATCGAGTTCAGCATCTCTGGTAGGCACTACTGCAGCTGGCGCATTTGATGGATTTGCTTCCTACGCAAATCCTGCAGCACTTTCTCGTAAGCTTTCTGAAGATAAACGACTCACTGTGAGCTGGGGCCTTCTCTTTGCCACTCNNCCTCGATTTAAACGGATAGATAACGTGGTTATTCAAAATGACTACGTCTCTGATCAACAAACCGGCGAAACTATTCGCGGTGATGTAGACGTCTCTTATCCCAATACCTTTGGAAACGTATTAGGCTTTTCCTACGTCGTAGCTCCTGAGTTTTACCGACTCGCAATCGGCTTAACCACCTTTGTGCCGGTTGAGAGCTTAACAACCATCGATACGGGCGAAACTTTTATCCCAGAATACGTACTCTACCGATCGCGCACTCAGCGTCCTCAATTTGAATTTGGAACTTCAATTGCACCATTTGAAAATTGGTCATTTGGAGCTGGAATCCACATCGGATCTTCCCTGACGTCCAAAGGTACGGCCTTTATGAATACGTCGGCAGAACGTCCGTCGACCATGCGCTTGAGCTCATCCCTAAAGCCAAAAGCCTCGCCTTATTTCGGTGTTTTCTATGCTCCAGATTTACAATCTGACGGGAAGTTCACTGGAGGACTGGTCTGGCGTCTACCGCTGAGAAGTACCAATAC
>DBAE01000100.1 GCA_002291495.1 Bacteriovoracaceae bacterium UBA1018
GTTCTTTTTAGAAGTTGCAGCCATGAGTCTTGGTAAGAAAACCTGATTAGCTACATCATAAACCATATAAAGAGCATCGGTCATGGATCTCGCGAGTTTATAGAGTCCGGTGACCCGATCATTAAACAAATATCCGACAATCAGAGTATCGCCAGCCCGGTGGAGCATTTTGGTGTAACCCATCAGTCCTCCGTGGATCAGAATGTCCTTAAACTGGAAACACGTCCGGGTCATTTCGCGCAGTTGAATGATGCGAAAGGAAAGCTTCTCAACCCGAACCCAAAGAAAAAGGTTAAGTGCAAATGTGACGCAGAAGTTTGCCAGGACTCCAAAAAAGACCGCGTAGAAATAGGAAGCCAGACCAGGATCTCGTAGAAAAATCAGAAGACCGATCGAAGTCGAGCAAAGCTGTCCTAGGATGCGGTTAATGGCCATGTAACTGTAGCGCCCAGTAAATCTCTGAATATAAGTCAAGGTATTGGTCAATGCAGTTATCACTAAGGCAGAGCCTTGAAACAAGAGCAGATGAGGGGCTACATCGATCTGAGTAAAATAGGAAAGTCCGAAGCGAAGTCCGAAATAGCCGAGAGATACCGCAAGGACAGCGATCGAACTGCTGACAATCAAATTAACTAGAATGAGCGAGACGATGTAGGCGTCTCTTGATCGATAACGAACTGAGGGGGTCTCATAATAGAGCTTTGAAAAAACATCAAAGAATCTCACATCAAAGAAATTGATCAGAACATTATAAAAAGTAGTGACAATGGCCGTCGCGCCCAAAAGTTCAGGCCCTAGGCCTCGCGCATAGACCATAAATTGCACTAAGCCGATCAGGCCACAAAGACCCTGTGCAAGCGTCAGCATAAACGCTGGATGTGATGCGAGCCGAGTAATTAGATTCACATTTACACTCACGAATGGGCGCTCAACGTTTGTTGATAAGTGCTCATGGTTTCACGAGCCATATTGTCGATAGTAAAGTTTTGAATCGCAAAGTCATAAGCACGCTGGATTTGAGCATTGAGTTCGGAACGATTCTGTTGAGCCGCTTGAGCTTGTTGGATGGCTTGCACGAGAGCGTCAACGTTTCCGGTTTCAAAAATCTGGCCGTATCTACCTTGGCCTAATATTTCAGGGATCGCTCCGGATTGACTCCCAATGATCGGAACTCGAGCAAGCATGGCTTCGATGAGCACTAATCCAAGTCCCTCCCACTTAGATGGGAGGCAAAAGATATCAAACGCTTTCATCAATTGAGCAGCATCAGCAACCGCCCCTAAGAAATGTGCGTTTTTGACCTGGTGAGTATTTGCAAAGGACTGGAGCTCTTCTCTTAACTCTCCGTTGCCAATGATTACTCCATAAACATGAGGGAGTGCTTTGAGTGCAAGGATTAAAGTCTTTAAATCTTTTTGTTCCGTAAGCCTGCCGATAAATCCAACGACAAATGCGTCGCTTGGAATGTTTAGTTTTTCTCGAGCATGATCGACCGTCTGAATTGAGGGAACTCCGTAATAAATGCGGCGGATTTTAGAATTTCGCATTTTTGACACAGAAAGGATGTATTGAGTGACGTGATCTGTAATGCCGATAAATCGATTGATCCAGAGGTTAAGAACTCGGAACCAAAGCTTCCACTTCAGCTTAGAATAGTACGGTTCATCGTTATGAATGGAGAGGACTAGATTTCTGCAGCCAGCAAAGTAAGCTAGAGCAGGCACAATAATCAGGTCTAAGTGGAGATGGATGACCCGAGATCTTCGTGCACGAAGGAGTGGAAAAAGTCTCAACCAGCAATCGATCGCACGCGCTAATCGATGATTGGTCCAGGTCAGATTTCGTCTTAAGTGACGAGTGATCTTGACTCCTTTTTTTTCGAGATCATTGAGTCGACGATCAATGATCTGGCCAGGATTCCAGAGCATGACAAGTAGCTCAACATCGGCACCACTTTTAGCAAGGGATGCCACGAGCTCCATGACGTGATTTTCTGCGCCACTAAACGGATTAACTCTCGGCTTCTCAGACAAGTACAGGATGTGCGTAACTGAAAGGGGCGAATTTTTAATGTTCATAATTCTTGAGCCAATTTTACAAACTCATCCATCGTCTTACGTAAGTCAAAACGAGTGCTCTCTTGTAAACAGCGCTCAGCCATCTGGAAGCGCAGCTCTTCATTGTCTCGAAGTTTGACTAATGCGTTGGCAAGAGCGTCCACATCCTGAGGAGGAATTAGATACCCTGTCTTACCCTCGTCGATCACTTCAGAGTTTCCGCCGCAATCGGAGGCGATACATGGTAATCCGCTGTAGAGTGCTTCAATCAAGGTATGAGACATTCCCTCATAGAGCGAAGTCAGCACGAGCACATGAGACTGCGGTAAGAGTTTTTTGACTTCAGCTCCGCTGAGCCGCCCCTTGAATGTCACTTTTGCGCCTAATTTAAGTTGCTGAGCTAGAGTTAATAGCTGCGGATATTCGGGTCCGTCACCGGCTACCGTGAGGTGCACATTTTCAATTTTCTGAACGGCAAGGAGTGCAGTTTCAACTCCTTTCCAGTTGGTGAGGCGGCCTACAAAGAGTACTTCGAGTGTCGGGCTAGCCCTTCTTTGAAGTGTGGGTTTTGGAAATTTTTCTGGATTCATTCCGTTAAATACCACTCGGATACCTTGACCCGATTGCATCCACCGAGTCACCACTGATTTGAGATAGTGACTTGGAGTGACGATGAGATGAGCACGTCTTAACCAAGCATTTCGTTGGTTCACCATCGCGGACCAATTTTTTTGTTCCTGAGCATCCACCTGAAAGTCATCGATGTTGAGGACTGTTGCACCTCGGTTTCGGGCCGTTTCCCAGACCGTATCTCCGACAACTTTGACGATGTATTTTCTTTTTACAAAACGGGCAATCTGTTCGACGTAACTCTCGAGTCCATTGACGATAATTGCTCGATGCATGAGAAATTGCCAAAAAAGGTGAAGGCGTACGAGTATCTCATAGATCTCACGTTTCAATATATTGACTCGGATCACACGAAAAGGGCGATCTCGGTCAGACACATGTGAAGGACCATCGGACGAGCAAATGACCGTCACCTTGAAACCCTCTGTGGTGAGCCGATGTGCGAGTTGGTCAATAAAAGTTGCTGGGCCACCGATGTGGGGAGGGAAAATATTTGTAACGAGTAAGATCTTCTTATTCATGACGTGAGATGCTCTCAATAGCTTGAATGATCTTACGAATGTATGATTTCAGATCATGGTGGTCAACAATCAAATCTCGGAAATTTTGCGGATTGAGGCGACCCGCTCGATGGTCAGAGTAGATCTCAAGAATTCGCTTTGCCACGATCGTGGGTGCCGGATCTTCTAAGAAATAGCGTGGCTGATCTTTGAATAAAGTTTTGAATGCCACATTAGAGGTCAGTGCTGGACAACCGCAGGCCAAAGCTTCAAGAACTGTTTTGTCCATGCTCCCTGTTTCACTTAGATTGAGATGCATGAATGCGGTTTCGTAGAGTTGAGGTACTTTTTCGAGGGGTGTGTGCCCCAAGAAGACTACGCTTGATTCGAGCCCGGCGTTTCGTACCCGCTCTTTGAGCGACTCAGCGTATTTTTCATCGAGAGAAGAGACCGTGCCACCGGCTAAGACCAATCGAATAGGTTCATCGCTAGAAAGTTTTTTGAGTTCTATAAAAGAATCGATCAAGAGATCAATCCTTTTTCTACGAGATACACGACCTACGTAGAGAATATCGTTTCGAGCCTGGACAGGGAAGCGGACCGGGTCAGGAACTTGGAAGAGAGCCGTATCGATCCCTTGACCTACGATCTGAAGCTTCTTTGAAGGAAGTCGGAAGCCCTCTGGGCTAGAGGAAATAATCTTGTCCGCAAAATAGTGGGCGAGTTTCAGTCGATTGCTAATCGAACCGTGTGCATACCAGATCAATGTTGGAATTTTAAAGAAGCGCAGCACAGGTCTGAGACGGTAGGACCACTCCATGTTCATGTGGATGAAGCAGGCGTCGAAACGATTTTGTAAGCAAATTTGGAAGAGGGGAAAGTTCATCAGCCATTTGATGCCGGTCAAACGCAATGGGCCTTGAAAAAGCTTGGGTAGTTGATGAACCTCAACATGATTCGGAATTACCAAATCGTCAGACATAGACTCAGTAAAGACGACTATCTTTTCATAAGTTTTGGCGAGCTCGAGCACGACTTTGTATTGCCACGCCAAAACCTTCGAGTTGGGATTCATTTCAAAATTGATAATGAGCAGTTTCATCGCTTTACCTAAGCGATTTCAAATAACATAATGACAAGCCTAAACGAACAATGTTATCCCTGATTAAATTGGTATTTTTAAATCTATGAGTGTGATTGCCGGCTACCATTTTGTCTACGTCAGTCGAGATACGAGCTTGCTGAAGAGCCAAGCTAGTGGTGAGCCAATCCAGCGACAAATCCGATATGCAGATGAAATGAGTCACCTATTTCCAGGTAGTCGTACGACGATCATCGTCATGGATTACTCTTCTCAGGGGCCGGCAGCCGATCTTCGGATCCGCGACAATCTGAGGGTAGTGAGCGTTGGAGGTGGTTTTGCTGCAGGGATGCGCAAGCTCTATCGGGCCCTTAAAGATCTTCATTCAGAGGATCCGATTCGACTACTCATTACTCAAACCGTTTCAGATGAAGCGTGGATCAGCCTTTTTTTCTCCTTGNNCGGTCAAATTCACTACGATTTGTTTGCATCACCCGAGGGACGTCGTTTTCTTTTCAGAGGTCGTTTGGGAGAAGTGCGATATCGTCTGACACTTCAATTTCTCAAATATTTTTATGCGATACGAACGGTCAATGCAGAGACACGGCGACAAATTGTGGAAAAGCGTTTGCACCAGCGAGTCGAATGCATACCGATCGCTGTAAATTTTTTGAAAAATCCTCCCTCTCACAATTCTGCTCAGTCGACGCCAGCTCAGTCTAAGAGAGTTTTATACATCGGACGTTTAGCTCCAGAAAAAAA
Source organism: Bacteriovoracaceae bacterium UBA1018 (assembly GCA_002291495.1). Lineage (GTDB taxonomy): Bacteria > Bdellovibrionota > UBA1018 > UBA1018 > UBA1018 > UBA1018. The sequence goes on from DBAE01000100.1 coordinate 5,031, forward strand.
TTTGAAACAGTGGCTATCCATTGCGGAAAGAGTTTCACATCAAGTTCCAGATGCTGAGTTTTTCATCGTGGGTGACGGTTCAGAGAGATCTCGCCTTGTTCAGGATGTGGAGGCGCGTGGTCTTAAATCCAAAGTGCGGTTCTTAGGTGAACTGAGTTACGATGCATTGCCAGAGATCTATGCCCAAGCGACCGTATTTCTGCTGACTTCCTATTCGGAGGGATTTGGACGCGTTCTCGTTGAAGCTTCTGCATGCAAGATTCCTGTAGTGGCTCCTAAAATGAATGGCGTAGATGATATTGTGGTCGATGGTCAGACAGGATTTCTTTGTGATCCTCATCAAGAAAGCGAGTTCTCTGATAAGATCATATCGCTTCTCAATGACCCTCAGACTGCAAAATCAATGGGCCAACGCGGCTTTGATCATGTGCTCAGTCGATTTCCTCCCGATGAGCTGAGGCGTCGATGGACTGATTGGGTAGCCGCTTCGGTTCCCTCTTTATCTTAACTGGCTGTCATGTTGGGCCGGGCTTTCATACTGCTTTTCGTTACAAAAAGTGTGCATAAAGTAAACATCCAAGCCAGCAGAGCGTATCGACGG
>DBAE01000247.1:0-1407 GCA_002291495.1 Bacteriovoracaceae bacterium UBA1018
GGGCCCTATTATCGAAGTTTCTGTAGCTGGTGAATTACCACCATTAGAATTGAGAAAAATAGCTCGACAACTCGAATACGAAATTGAAGCTGTGCCTGGAGTAGCCCGTGTAGTGCATAGAGGTCTCAGAGATCTCGAGATTCGGGTCGAAGCGGATCAGCAAAAACTTTCACGTTTTCGTCTTTCACTCGACGACGTAGTCGCCGCATTAAAACGCCAGAATGTCACTATTCCTGGTGGGACCATTGAAGTGAGCGCCAACTCAAAAGACGGTCGCGAGCGGATAGTTCGAACCATCGGTGATTTTGCTAATTTAGATGATGTTCGAAGGACTGTCATTCGTGCAAATGATCTCGGGCAACCTGTTCGAGTAGGAGATGTTGCGAAGGTATCGAACGATCTTGAGCGGGCCTCTATACTTACGCGTACCAACGGATTGCCGGCCTTGAGTCTAACCGTGCTTCAAAAAGAAAAAACAGACGCCATCGATGTGGTAGATGCTGTACGCAAAAAAGTTGACGAATACAAACTGACCGCAGATCCACGTGTCAAAATCAATTATATTAACGACTTTTCTGAATTCATCAGAAGACGTCTGAGCATCCTAACTGGAAACTTGGCCATTGGATTGATATTTGTCTTAGCACTACTGCCGCTCATGATCCCGTTTCGCTTCTCAGCCATCATTGCTCTCGGGGAGCCTTTTGCATTCTTAGGAACAATCCTGATTCTTCACTGGATGGGCTACAGTATCAATTTGATCTCCATGATCGGCTTGATCATTGTATCCGGTATCTTGGTTGATGACTCGATTGTGGTGACTGAAAATGCCGTTCGTCTAGTGGATGAAGGTATGGATCCAAAGGATGCCGCCGTAGAGGGGACGAGACAAATTATCGGGCCGGTGACCGCATCTGTATTGACGACGACTACGGCGTTCTTGCCGATGGCCTTTATGAGCGGTGTTTTTGGAAAGTTTGTCAGAGAGATCCCTATTGCTGTGATTACGGCACTGGGTGTGAGTCTGATCGAAACGTTTCTAGTCTTGCCAGCTCACGTGGCTCACTGGATTAAACCAAAAAATAAAAACACGGATTCTGTGTCACAAGTCCCGCTCCGTCNNCAGCCGCTGGTTCGATTTACTGAGCGTTCTCATAAGGCTTGGGAAAAATCTGTGGTGCCCTTTTATCTTAAGTGGCTAGAAGTGTCTCTTCGCAGAAGATACTGGGTTGCTGGTGGACTCGTAGTGCTCTTTGTGAGTTCGATCGTGCTTGCGACGACCGCTATGAAATTTGTTTTATTTCCGCCAGAGGGAGTCGAGATCTTTTATATCAAGACAGAAGCACCGATTGGAACAAGTTTGGCTCAGCATGCAAAGCTTATTGAGCCAGTAGAGAAAGCTGTAGC
>DBAE01000247.1:1414-4202 GCA_002291495.1 Bacteriovoracaceae bacterium UBA1018
GTTCAGCAAGATCCAAATGATCCAAATACACAACGGGGAAGCGAGTACGCTCAGATCCAAGTTATCATGACTCCTGAGCGGGATCGGGTTCGTAATGCTGCACAAATCATTGATGATCTGCGGGAAAAGGTCAAAACTCCTCCGGGGATCGATCGAATCAGTTATGCCCGGGTAAATACAGGCCCGCCCACCGGGAAACCTGTCAGCTTGGGTGTCAGAGCCCGAAAATACGAAGACATCTTACCGGCTGTAGAGGAGCTCAAAAAAATACTAGGCTCTTATGCAGGAGTTACTGATATTGCTGATTCGTATACTCAAGGTAAGAGTGAACTTCGTGTCAATGTCGATGCCTCTGAAGCAGCTGCAGCAAACCTTTCGGTTGTCTCGATTGGAAATACCGTTCGTGCAGCCTATGAAGGGATCGTTGCGACCTCAGTTCGTGAACTAGACGAAGAGATCGATGTCCGTGTTTCACTTCCCTTGAACGATCGAGTTAATGCCAACTCACTTGAGAAGATTCTTATTCCAAATGCGACAGGCAATCTTATCCCATTGGATAGTGTTGCTCGAATCCGTGAAGGAAAAAGTTTGTCTATCTATGAGCATGAACGCAATCAACGACAAGTCAAAGTGACTGCTGAGGTTGATACGAAAATAACTACCGCTATTGAAGTCAATAATAAGATTCGCGGGATCCTTGGTGATTTAAGAAAGAAATTTCCCACTGTTACTATCGAATTTGGTGGCGAGGACGAAGACACTCAAGAGAGTTTGGCTTCTTTAGGTCGTGCTTTCGGATTGGCTGTCTTGGGGATTTTCTTAATTCTAGTGCTGACTTTTAAGAGTCTTTTGCAACCTCTAGTCACATTGCTTACAGTACCTCTCGGGGTCATCTCAGTGATCTGGGCGTTTTTTATTCACGGTCTTCCATTTAGTTTTATGGGTTGTTTAGGAATCGTCGCTCTGGCTGGAGTAATCGTCAATAATGCGATTGTCATGGTAGATTTTGTCAATCAAAGGCGATCAGAAGGAGTTGGAAAGCGAGAAAGTATTATAGATGCGGCTAAAACTCGCGTACGTCCTATCTTTCTTACAACCATCACAACAGTCATTGGGATTTTGCCAACCGCTTACGGAATTGGCGGGTTGGATATGTTTGTCGTTCCGATCGCAATGGCGCTGGGTTGGGGACTCATGTTTGGATCTATATTAACAGCGTTTGTGTTTCCAGCCGCCTTGGCAATTTTGGATGATATTTCGGGATGGGTACATCGTGTAAAGTGAGATATTTCGCATTCGCCTTTGCTATTTCGATACTTTATTCGGGCCTCTCTCATGCCCGCACGGAGAAGTTTCAGCTACCTCTTTCGACGACCAGTCGTCATATCGAAGTGGAAATGGTGATCCCCGACGTAAAAATTGGTACTCCGCGAATGCCTGCCTTGTTGATTTTCGGCGGATTTGAAAACGCCGGAGAAGTGCTCAAGCTGATCAAGACTAATGAACCTATTTTACTGGCGAGTTTTGATTATCCTTACAAGGGCCCAAGAAAATATACATTTACTGATGCTGTGAGGGAGGCTCCAGCGCTTAAGCAAGCGATGCATGATACGATCGAGGGTATTTCGGTGCTGTTTGAGTATTTGTCTCAGCGGGCGGATGTCGATCCAGCACAGATCGGAATTGTTGGAGCAAGCTTCGGTGCTCCTTTTGCGCTCATTGCGACGGCTGAGCAACCTCAAATAAGGCGGCTTGTTCTCGTGCACGGTTTTGCAGATCTCAAAGGAACTATCCAAGGGAGATTGGAACAAGCTTGGCGTCGACGTCTTGGTTTTTTTACAAAACCTATTAGCTGGCTTGCCGCTACGATCATTGTGGGTTACCTCAACCCTCCACACCTCGAAACTAAAGCCGCAGAGCTTAAGAAGCTTCAAAAGGTGCTAGTCATACATGCGGAAAAAGATCAGTTTATTCCTCGGCAGTCGACCGAGCTGCTAATTGCTTCCTTGAGACGATCGGAAGCAGAAATTACCGTGTTGCAGACTCCCGGCGAACATCTCATGCCAGGTTCTGATCAGCTGATTTTCAACATTGTTCAGCATGTGAGAGATTGGTTAAGACAAAACGCATCCTAACGGTGTGGATCTTGAAGACTCATAAAAGCATGAACAAAAGATGTATTCTTCTAGTCGAGGACGATCCTGACATCCGAGAAATTGTGAAAGATATTTTAGAGACTGAAGGCTATTCGGTAGCTGCGGCCAGCAATGGACTAGAGGCGCTTGAACAACTTCAAAAGTTAGAAAGTCCTTGTTTGATACTTCTGGATCTTATGATGCCCGTCATGAATGGCTGGGAGTTTTTGCAGCGCCGTCGATCAATGGATTCAATTGCGTCCCTTCCCGTTGTCGTCGTTTCCGCAGTGGCTGAATCACAGCAACCTTTCGGCGCGACAAAAATAGTCAAGAAGCCACCCGATATCGAATCCCTTTTAAAACTCGTGGCTCAGTATTGTAAATGTGCAGCAAATGATGCCCGAGCCGCGTAATTCGCATAAGAATAGTCATCTATCGAATAGATATTGCTCTCCTGCAATGAGATTGTGGTAGGGTCACCAGAAGCTATGAATCTTTTTGAAGGAAAAACTATTCTTGTAGTCGATGACGAAGAAGACCTGCGCGAAGTCTTGGCTTACGAGTTTGAGTTAAAGGGATGCCAGGTCCTTCAGGCACCCAATGGAAAAATAGCGTACGAGCTTGCTGAGAAGCATTTAGTGCATGCTGTAGTG
>DBAE01000071.1 GCA_002291495.1 Bacteriovoracaceae bacterium UBA1018
TTCCTACACACATTCAAAAGCTTTCAGAAAGATTTCTGAAAGACCCGGTTCGAGTAACTGTTGGAACAGTTAATCAAGCTGCACCTAAAATTCAGCAAACTGTCATTCAAACTACCGTGACTCAGAAGAACGACGTATTGATGGATCAACTGAACGAGAGAAAAGGAACCGTCCTTATTTTTGCGCGCACACAAGCTCGAACGGATCGCGTAGCGAAGTACCTTCTCAATTCAGGTCATCAAGTCACTCGTTTGCATGGAGGACGAACTCAAGGTCAGCGCAATTCTGCATTAGCAGGCTTTCGAGATGGACGTTTTAGAATCATGGTGGCAACAGACATCGCGGCTCGAGGAATCGACGTTTCTCATATCGCTCACGTCATTAATTATGACTTGCCACAAGTCCCAGAAGATTTTGTTCATCGCATTGGTAGAACTGCGCGCGCTGGTGCGTCGGGTGAAGCGTTATCCTTGGTCACACCTGAAGACCGACAACAGTGGAAAGAAATTTCACAACTCTTGTCCTCAAGCCGAACCTCTGGAGATCGTCCAGTAGCAACTAGTCATGTGACAGGTAGTCGCCCTAATAACGGCCGTCCAGCCGGTAACCTTCCTATGGTTAATCGCCCAAGGATGAAAGAAAAAGGACGGGTTCCTCAGTCCCGTCCTTTTGCAGCACCTCGTTTACAAAACTAAATAGCGACTATTTACGTTCTCGCAGTCTATTTTTCATGCGCAGAATATGCGCACGCTCACGTCTGCGGGTCATTTCGTCGCTGACATCATCGCGAATATTTTCACGTCTGCCCTCGGGCTGAGATTCACGCCCAACCGGGCGTGCATTGGATTGATCTTGTACTGGATTTGTCTTTTGCTGTGGGTCGGCCATATTGCCTCCTATAGGGGCATAAAGGCATGCAAATTCGGGGGGCGACAAAGCGACCGCCTCATGACTCATTTTTTTTCCAATATTCTTCCTGTTTCGATAAATTCAATTCACTATGCTTGATGCGCTCTTTAGTTCATTCTGGTTAGTCGCTCTGAGTGAAATGGGAGATAAAACTCAGCTTCTGGCGTTTTCGCTCGCCTCAAGATTCCGAAAACCAAAAGAAATTATGGCCGGTATTTTGGTAGCCACGATCTTTAATCATGCACTGGCTGCGAGCTTTGGGGCGTGGATTTCGAGCGCAGTGNNGATAGGTTCGATGATGAAATCAAGCCAAGCCGATACGGTGCATTTCTCACAACCACATTATTGTTCTTTCTTGCCGAAATGGGAGACAAGACACAGTTAGCAACGGTGGCATTAGCGGCGCGTCATGGCACACCCGTTTTAGTCACTATTGGTACCACCATCGGAATGATGTTCTCGGACGGACTTGCAGTTTTAGCTGGAGAACGACTCGCAGATCGTATCAAAATGAAATACATGAGAGCGATTGCAGCGAGTCTGTTTTTTTTATTCGGTATNNCATTTAACCTGGGCAGGCGTCGTCAGCCCCTGGGAAAAGATAAAATCTCCGAAGTCTGGTATCTCAGAGTCCATCGGAGACACTTCAGCCGGTTGTTTAAGCGGAGCGGAAGTATTGCCCATCGACGGCAAGGGCTATCAGGTAATGCGACTCGGTCGTAAGAGAAACTTCGGCCACAAACGCCTCATCACTTACCTTCAATCACTCGGAGAACGCTTTTCTACGGAGCATAAATCGAAAGTACTTTTTGGCGATCTTGGCTTGCCCCGTGGAGGCCCTATGATGAGTGGTCACCGCAGTCACCAAATTGGTTTGGATGCCGACATTTGGTTCTGGCATCCCCAATTTAAAAAGGACCGCCCTCTCACAAAACGCGAACGTGAAAACCTAAGTGCCGTCTCGATGACTAAGCCTGGCCGAGCCGAAATTAATCCCAAAACTTTTGGTGATCGACAAATTCGGCTTTTAAAAACTGCTGCCACATCAGATGAAGTCGATCGCATATTCGTTCATGCCGCCATTAAAAAGGCGCTCTGTGAAAAAGCGGCCAATGAGCCTTGGATATCTAAGGTTCGTCCTTGGTACGGACATAATTATCATTTTCATGTACGCCTCAAGTGTGACCCTGGAAATAAGGCCTGTAAAAATTCTGAGCCTGTTCCGGCAGGAAATGGCTGCGACGAAACTTTGGCTTGGTGGTTTACAGATGAAGCCAAAGCAAAGTTACTCGAAGCCATGTCTCAGAAGCGAGTCGAACTTCCCGTTCTCCCCGAAGCTTGTGCTGAAGTGATTAAGGGGTAGGCGCACCCGCAGTCGCTCGATTACCTAAGTAAGAAGCTGCAATCACCGCTTCTGCCAAGGCTGAGGTGTCGTTTTGATAAGAGTGAGGCTCATCAGCTGGAAAAAAGAGTGCATCTCCTTTGTTGAGTTCATACTTTTCGCCAGCGATCCGAACTAAGATTTGTCCACGAGTACAGTAAAAGTACTTCATACTTCGATTCACTTGAAGCGTGCCTCTGACCTGTGTTCCCGCACTTAATTCCAAGTAATAAAGATCAAGTTCTGGAAAGGGATCAGGAAGAAGACGCACAAGCTGCGTGCCTTTCGTACCGGTTCGAATATGAGGCATGTCTTGAGCGGTCATATGAGTCACAGTCACTACTGGACGCGAGATGAGCTCTTCAATTGTGACGCCCAGAGCCGATGCAATTCGCACAATTGTATCCAATGTCGGATTACTCTCCCCCGATTCTAAATGACTCAGAGTGGATTTAGGCAAACCTGACAGTTTAGCCAGGCTTGCCTGGCTCAATTTGCGGTTTTTACGGATTGTGCCAAGGTTTTTTGCAAAGGCCTGGGATGCTTTTTCAGGATCAATGAACATGATGTTGATCGATGGCATAAAAAAGTTTGAATGCAAGAATAAACGCGATATGAAAATCCGTATGACAACTCAAGCATGGATCCCGGCACGTTTCTTAAGTTCACCCTCTGCTACTCCCTTTTTTGGC
>DBAE01000114.1 GCA_002291495.1 Bacteriovoracaceae bacterium UBA1018
AACGGATTAGACCTCGTCTGCTCTATGCCACCGCAGACTACTTAGATCTAGATCAACAGGTCGCCGAAAAAGCAGCCGTCGCAATTGAACTGATTCATTGCTTTTCGCTGATCCACGACGATCTGCCTTGCATGGACAATGACGACTTTAGACGAGGTAAGCCCAGTAACCACAAAAAATTTGGTGAGGCCACAGCACTCTTAGCAGGTGATGCCCTAGTCCCCTTAGCGTTTGACGTTCTCCTAGAGGCTCACACCAAAACGGCACCCGACGCCCTAGCCCGAAGTCTAAAACGCCTCTCAGAAGCAACTGGTGCGCGTGGGGTGATCGGTGGGCAATCGGCCGAGCTCGTTCTCTTTGCCTCACCTAGTCTAGAAAACTTAAGGTACGTGCATTCTAAAAAAACCGGCGCTCTCTTTGAGGCTTCCGTGATGTTAGCTGCGGATCTGGCAAATCTGCTGCCCGAAGAAGCCGTTCACACGGGCCTCGGTCGCTTTTCCAATGCCCTGGGAAGTGCCTTTCAAATCGCAGACGACCTGGAAGACAAAGACAAGGAAATCACACCTCTCAGCATTCTTCATTATATGACCGCTGAGGATGCGATCACCCTGGCCTCTGACCAGCTTAAATACTCTCTCAGTGCCTTAATGAAGGTAAAAAGCATGCGGATTGAAGGACTCTCATCCGTAGCTGAAGAGGTCATCCATAAACTTCGGGATACCCAATGAAAAAGCGTTTTTTATGGATCACTGATCCATGGCACACACTCGATCATCCGAAAGATACAACTCTTCGACTCATCGAAGAATCTACGAACCTCGGATTTGAAAACTATTGGTGCGATGTCAAAAGTGTACGCCTTGAAGAAGGGGAAGCTAAACTCGACGCTCAAAGGGTGATCTCAGTGTCCGAAGGCCGAAGCCGAGACGCTTTCGAGTTGGAAAAAGCATCACCTTTTTCACCGACTTACTTCCATAAAATTTTATATCGTACCGATCCACCTATTGATCTAGCGTACTTACATCCTCTGCAAATCTTGGATACGGCTCTTCGAGGTAACAAAAAATCTGAGCTGATCAATCCTCCAAAAATTTTGTTCTTTGGTAACGAAAAGTTTGAGGGGCTTTTTCTAAAAAAACTCTTTCCTCCTTCGGTCGTCAGTGCCCGGTGGGAAGATCTCGCACGATTCGGCAAAACCGAAAAAGTAACTGTATGCAAGCCGCTCTACTTAGCTCAAAGCATTGGGATCCAGGTGTTAAATTGGTCGACCAATGCCGATATTGAAAAAGCTAAGTCGGCCCTAAGCAAGCTCTCTCACGGCTTCACCCAGCCCGTGATGCTACAAAGATTTTACGAAAAAATACGGGATGGTGAACAGCGTCTTTGGTTTTTAAACGGTAAACTTATCGCAGCTGCTCGCAAAGTTCCTAAGCAAGGCGAAGCTATTATCAATATGGATCAAGGTGCGATCTTAGAAAAAACTGTTTTAAATAGAGCTGAGAAGGCGGCAGCGTTGGCGATCAGCAAACACTTACGTAAAGAAAAAATACGCTTAGCCGCGGTCGATTTGATTGATGGGTTTGTTACGGATTTCAATTTCACTAGCCCAGGCCTTCTTGCACCCATGGAAAAACTCGTGGGTAAAAACCTCTCAAAAACAGTGATTCTGTCTTTAGCAAGTCAGTGGAAATAGATCCTGAACTAATATTTAAACGTAGAACTCACAGAACTAGTAATCAGAGCATCAAGCTCCTGCATTTTAGTCCGAAGTTGTTGACGAACATCTGTACGCAGTGACGCAACTTCAGCAGCTGAGTCGGATGACTGAGTCGGAGCCGCTTGAGTTTCAATCGCCTGGGGTTCAATAAACTGAGCTTCTACTTCAGGGCCTTGACTCTTTGCTTCGCGTAGCTTTCTCATGCCCCCGCCACGTCTCAGTTCCCTGATTTTCTTAATCGCACCTTCAATCGAATACCGCTCGATATACAAGAGGTGCTTAATCAGCATGACGGTTTCAACATCGGCGCGTTTATAAACCCTTTGACCCGAACTCGACTTCTGAGGAGAAACCATTTTGAATTCGGTTTCCCAGTATCTCAGGACATAGGGTTTAACACCGAGTAACTCAGCTACTTCGCCAATGCGAAAGTACAACCGATTTGGAATTCTTTGGAGCTCTTGAGCCAAATCAAAGCGAGCCAACGACTGCGGTTGCTTTTGCTTCACTTCGAGAGAAGGTGATGAGTGTTCCGATACCTTTTCAGGCTCAGAAGAACGAAGATCTTCCATTTTTTAGAGATGACTAATCTTCCGAATCTTCGTCTTCGTCAGATCCACCTGCGATGACGGTCTTTGGATCGATTGGCTTACCTTCGAGTGCTGCGTTGACTTCTGCGCGAAGCACTTGGGAAGGACGGAAGGTCAGCACTCGGCGGGCCGAGATTTCAATGCTTTGCCCGGTCTGTGGATTACGTCCTACTCGAGAACGTTTTTCTCGAACTACGAAGTTACCAAAACCAGAAATCTTAATCTTTTGGCCTTGCGCTAGAGTGCCTTTGATGGTGTCGAAAACGAGTTCGACTAAATCAGCCGCTTCTTTTTTCGAGAATCCGACTTTTTCATACAGCGCTTCTACAATATCCGCTTTGGTCATCGCCACGGCCTGGTTCTCCTTAACCTAAATGGTTAGCTCCTAAGTTGAGCACCCAACTCTTTTTGTAACGCAGAGACGATCTGCGCCGAGGCCGCGTCTGTTTCACTCTCCTGTAAACTACGC
>DBAE01000056.1 GCA_002291495.1 Bacteriovoracaceae bacterium UBA1018
GGGCTAAAAAGGTCAATTCTCACGGCATGGCGGTGATTATAGCAGCGAGTATTTGGGGTGTAGCCATTGCTGCATTTGGATTTTGTCATAACATTTGGTTTGCCATCTTTTTTCTGGTCATTGCCGGAGCGGCAGATATGGTTAGCGGCATATTTCGATCAACCATTTGGAACGAAACCATTCCCGACCATCTCAGGGGCAGACTTGCCGGGGTGGAAATGCTGAGTTACACAAGTGGACCTCTTCTAGGTCATGTCGAGGCGGGAGCAGTGGCAGCGCTTGCTGGCACGCGATTTTCAGTGATCTCGGGCGGTGTGCTTTGTTTGATTGGAGTTGGGCTAAGTGCGGCACTCCTACCCGCCTTCAGAAATTACCGACGCGGGGCAAGGTCTCATCAAGCCAGCGTTCATCGATTAGTTTGACAAGATCAGCATTTATGAGAAGTAAAACCTATGAAGCGTAAGAATGCGAAAAATACAAAATCATCGAAAGTCTCATTTGCCAAAACTCTTCTCATTGCCGAGGATCTACTCGATCAAACATCACAGCGCTCAACGAAATTACGAACTGCAACTCGTACTTTAGGGCAACAAATCGGCGCTCAGCCTCACGTTTTATATGTCGATCCAAATGGACCTTTTCCAGAATCAGGTTTCGATTTTCTCGACCAGGGACAGCTCACTCAAGCTATTGAAAAGTTAAAACAAGAAAACATTCCGGCGACTACGACTCCCGGATATCCGGCCGACGCAATCTTGCAGATCGCAAATAATAAGAAAGCTGGCCCTAAGATGTTAGCTTTAGGCACGCACGCTCGAACGGGCATCAAACGGATGCTCCTTGGAAGTGTCGCCGAAGAAGTGGTACGCAATTCCAATATTCCCGTCCTTCTGGTCAGCGATAACGTAAAGCGCCTTCCGAATGCGAAAGAAGCTCAACCGATTATCGTAGGTACTGACCTCGGACCTAATAGCCGGGCCGCTGAAGTTTTTGCTCTCGAACTCGCAGAAAAATCCAAGCTTCCAGTCATGCTTTATTACAATCTTTTTGAAGGGCTAAATCCCGTTTATAAAACAGCATTATCTTCTCCTTCAAATGCAGAGCGACTCAAAGACGTCATTGAAAAAGAAAAGGATCTTCGACGCAAACAAATCGAGGCGCGACTCAAGCCATTTCTGAAAAAGAAAATTAATGCGACTGCTTTTTTCCACACTGAGCTTATGCCGGCATCTGACGGTCTGGTGCAATTGGCCGAGAAGCAAGGTTCTTACCTGATCATTGGAACGCATGGGCGCGATCTTATTTCACAAGCATTTTTGGGAAGTACAGCCCGCGACGTCATCGTTCGATCGGCGATTCCAGTAATCACCATTCGCCCACGGGCTATTTAACCCCTGCAGATCATTCTTACTCTTACTCGCGAACCTGAAGTGTACCCTTTTCGCTTTCCCAATGGCCGGGATAAGTACAGATATAAGTGTAGTTTCCAGCCTTATCTGGAGCACGAAAGATCACGTCTTCTGACTTGCCCGGCTCCACCATTTTTGAATGAGCCAAAATAACATCAGGCAGAATCGGGATGTATCCTGCGTCAGGTCCAGCTTGTGAGGCGGCAATCCCTACTTCTTGATATTGATCTTGTCGAACGAGGACCCAGTTGTGAGCATCGGGGCTCTCATTTTGAAAGATAATTTTTATCACCTCACCGACCTGCGTGCGTAGTGACGCAGGCTCAAAACGAGGAACTTCGTCGTCAGTCTCAACTTCAAAAGTTTGGGTCACTGACTTCGGATCAACGTTTTGCTGAAGCGGATCATTCATTCTTTGTATAGGGACCGGCTCGGTTTGACCGTCTGGTTGATTAGCTGGAGCCATCGCACGTCCTGCCCGCTCAGAAGTGACTTCCGGAAATTTTCCCTCTTCAATTTGAGTTACTTGAGGTTCAGTAAAATTAAAAAACAACGCAATGCTCACCATCACTGCAAGCGCGGCGACAAAAATCAAGATCACTGAGGGTTTAAATGTTTTCATGATTTGATCGACTTGCAAATTTGTCTCCGAGGTACATCGATTGCACTCCATCCTCTCAAACAAACTATCTAAAGAGGACATATGGCAATCAATCTCTTAAACACCAAGGGTTACCCGTTGGAAAAACAGATTTTTAATTGGAAAGACTTAGTTCAGTCGCCGATCAGCAAACTCGACGATGACGCGTTTACTCGGGTTCGAGTTATCTTAATGAATGGTATCGAAGCTGAAACCGTCCGGTTTCAGCATATGGCCGCACGCTTTGCTCCGTACGACCTTCGAGTGGCACTGGCAAAAGTCAGACGCGCTGAACACTTTCAAAACATTACGATCAACTGGCTTAATCCACCCGATCAATCTCCCCTTGAAACCACATTAGGATACGAGCAAACGGCAATCGAAATTACGGCGGCTGTAGCGCAAAAAGAACCTGATCCTTATTTAGCTCAAATGTATCGATTTGGGATGCTCGAAGATTTTGACCATCTCTATCGATTCTCGGCACTCTATGATCGAGTCGAAGGCAAGGACGCAAATAACATTACTCAAAGCTACACTGACATACGTCCTGGTCGTCCAACCATTGATGAACATCGTGCTCCAGAAGATGATGTTCGACAACACTACGACCGACTTAAGGCGTCTCCGATCTCAAAACTTCATGCACTGACTATTATCTCAGCAGAGCATCAGGTCAGAGATTACTACTCTAATGTCGGCCCTTTCTTTTCGGATCCTGTAGCGAGACAGCTCTATGCAGAAATCGTTTCGATCGAAGAACAGCACGTCACCCATTATGAGTCGTTGAGCGATCCAACAGAAAGCTGGCTAGAAAAATGGCTCTTAAGCGAAGCTAACGAAGTTTACAATTATCACAGCTGCGTGGAGCAAGAGAGTAACCCAAGGATCAAAGCTATTTGGGAAAAATTTTTGGATTACGAACTGGGTCACCTCAATTTTGTCATGGAGCTCTTTAAACGATATGAAAATCGAGATCCAGCAGAAGTGCTTCCAGCGACTCTACCAGAGCCTATCGCTCATGCGTCACACCGAGAATTTGTCAGAACCGTGCTTAATCAAGAAACTGATTTAAGAAGTAATAAACTTCAAATCGTTCCGAAGGATCAGGAAAATCCAGAGTCGCTTCGATATCGATCTGAAGTTAATTCTGATGGTTCACCTTCTCAGACTGTTGCCTCTGGCTA